>NZ_JAKFFD010000114.1:0-33371 GCF_036675385.1 Pseudarthrobacter sp.
GTGGGGGCGAGCTTGCCAACAGACTCCATCACCATGTCCCCGATACCGAGTCCGGCACCTGCGAACAGGCCGAAGGCAAGCGGAACGAGGATCAGGGTGGCAATGGGCGTGGCCTTCTTGGCCATGACTAGATACATGAATAAGGCGATCATCAGAAAGCCGAGTGCTACGAGCATCATTGCTCCTTACTAATTACAAAGTGGGACCCGCGGAGGGCGGTAGTGACTGGGCACACACAAAGATTACATGTATACAATGCTGTGCACAAGACCGTACGCAGTCCGGGACATATACTGGGACGCATGGTGGAACACGATGGCGCGAAGCCGCTGGGCAAAACAGAGTCCGTTTACCTTCGACTCAAGTCGGAGATCGAAAACGGCGACTTCCAGCCCGGTCAGGCCCTGACCGAATTCATGCTTGTGGACCACACGGGCGCTTCTCGGACCCCGGTGCGCGAGGCGCTCCGCCGGCTGGCTGCCGAGGGGCTGGTGAACATAGCTCCCCGTGTGGGCGCAACGGTTGCGCGAATATCGCTGCGAAGCGTCCGGGAGTTGTTTGACTACCGCAGGGTGCTGGAGCCCGCGGCGATCCGGATGGTCGTCGAGGAGGCCTCGGCCAATCCAGAAATCGCCCAAACGTTCGGTGGGATCGAGGCCAGGTTTGCCGCGCTGGCCAACGAGCCCCAAGCCAACGACTTCATTGACGAGTACCGCGTGCTGGCAGAGGAGTTCGACGCGGTCTTGAATGACTGCACTCCCAACGAGCATCTGTCGCGAGCGATCCGCGAGCTCCGCCCCCACACGGCGCGGCTGCGGCGTATTGCACATGCGGACCGGGACCGGCTGATGGATGCCATCGAGGAGCACCGGGGCATGTGCCGGGCTATTATTGACGGCGATGCGGCAGCCGCCGCGGAGGCACTGCGGCTCCACCTGGTGCACGTTGATGAAGCGATCTTCAGGGCCCTGCTGTCCCCGGGGCGCGACGCCCGGGGCGGGGATGTTGACCTGGTTTCCTAGTGCCTATTCGGACCAGCTGAACGAACTGCGCAATTCGCCGCCCACGTTGACCTGGCTGCCCGGAACCACCACGCGGGCAGCGATGTCGCGGTAGGTGAAGTAGTGGGGAGCCTGCTTGTGCTCTTTCTCAAACGCGTCCTTGTCCCGATAGATCTCGTAGAACGCGAAACGGTTGGACTCGTAATCTCCCAGTTCGATGACGTCGAACCGGAAGCAGCCTGCCTCGTCGCGAACTGACGCGCGGGCATTCTCTGTAATGGCCTTGAGAAATTCCTCGCGTCCTTCAGGGGTGACTTCAAGGGATACCCAAAGGCTGAACATCATTTTCTCCTTCTCTCGGACTGCTGTTCATGTTATTGTATACATATAGATGTACAGTATGGTGTGTCGCCAAAGACGGTGCCGCCTGCTCCATGAAAGGACACAACCGATGCCGGTTACGCAACCGAAGGTCAGCCGGGACCATTTGGTCCCGCAACACATTGCCGGCCTCGCCGCCGAAATCCTCCTCGCGCATGGTGTTCCGCAGGACGACGCTGATCTTGTGGCGGACAGCCTGGTCCAGTCCGACCTCTGGGGGCACCAGTCCCACGGCGTACTCCGATTGCCGTGGTACGTCGAGCGCATCCGAAAAGGTGCCATGAGCGCGGTGACCGAACCCGAGACGCTGGTGGATACCGGCGCACTCCTGCTTTTGGACGGCAAGGACGGCATAGGCCAGGTCATCACCGAACGGGCCCGCGTTGAGGCCGTTGCCCGCGCCAAAGCGCACGGCGTCGGGGCCGTGGGCGTTCGCAATTCCAACCATTTTGGGACGGCGATGTACTACACGCGCCGCGCTGCCGCCGATGGCTGCGTGGCCATCCTCACTACCAACGCCTCCCCGGCCATGGCGCCGTGGGGCGGTCGGGAGAAACTGATCGGCACCAATCCATGGTCTATCGCCGCCCCTTACGGCGACTCTGCGGTCGCCGTCGACATTGCCAACACTGCTGTGGCCCGCGGCAAAATCTATCTGGCGCGCCAGCGCGGCGAAGCTATCCCTGATTCGTGGGCGCTGACTCCGGATGGCGCGCGGACCACCGACGCCGCTGCCGCCATCGACGGCGTGGTCCTGCCGATGGCCGGCCACAAGGGCTACGCCATCTCCTTCATGATGGACATCCTTTCCGGCGCTTTGACCGGCAGCCAGGTAGGGAAGGGAGTAAACGGCCCCTACATGGCGGACAAGCCCAGCGGCTGCGGACATATGTTCATCGCAATCGACGTGGCAACGCTCGGCTCCCCGGCGGACTTCCAGGCCAGGGTCACGGAACTGATCGAAGACGTCAAAGCAACACCGCTGGCCCAGGACGCGACCAAAATCTACTATCCAGGCGAAATCGAGGACCGGAACGACGTCCGCCACAGGGCTGAAGGCGGGCTGGTGCTTCCGGAACAGACCCTCAGGGACCTGCACCTCCTGGCGGAACAGTCGGGCCTTGACGCCACGGCTGTCCTAGGCGAGCGGCCCTGAGCCCCATCCACAGCGACGCCCTGCCGGAATGAATCCCACCGGGCGTCCCCTCTTCATAGGTGTTCCTCGGCGCACGGCCGCGCGTGGGCGCTGAGGCGCCTTCCCGCATCTGGACTCCCGCCGGTCGTACACTGCTGGTGTGCTCTACGAGGAGTGTCCTGCCCCGGCCCGGCTGCAGCCGTACGTCAGCCGCTTCTGGTTTGTGCGCGGAGCTCTGGCTGCGAAGTACGAAAAAATCCTACCGGGCCATCCGCACACCTGATTCTCAACCTGTCCTCGCCATACCGCCTGATCGACCCGTTTGCCGGGGCCGGGGCCTGGGGGCCTGAACGGGGCGCGACGGTACCGGGCACCACCGAACGGGGCGCCACAGAGGTCGCCGTCGGCTTCTATTCCGGCGTCCAGCGCAGCTACCTCATCAGCGAAAACCCGCCGCAACTGTTCAATATCGGGGCTGTGCTGGAGCCTTACGGCATCGCCGCGTTGACTGACGTGCCGCCGTCGCAACTGCAGGGCACCGTGCAGGACACGGACCGCTTCCTGCCCGGATTTTCGGCCCTGCGTGACCGACTGGCAGACGCCGATCCGGCCGCCGCCTTCGAGGCGCTTGATGCCTTCCTCACGTCCCGGGTCCTTGGCGGCGTGCGCCACCGCACGCGCGTGGACGAGCGCACGCAGGCGGCAGTGGCACTGCTGACAGAGGAGGACATCCCGGTGGCCGAGCTGAGCCGCCGCCTGGGCATCAGCCCGTCCACGCTGCAGCGCATCATGATGCGCGACTGCGGGATCACGCCCAAAAGCTACGCCGACGTCTGCCGTTTCTACCGCTTTGTCAACGCCGCAGCCCAGCTGCCCGCCGGCAGTGCAAGCGGCGGCGAGCTCCTGGCCCTGGCCGATTACTACGACCAGCCCCACCTGATCCGCACCTTCCGGCGCTTCAGCGGATTCACGCCGTCGGAATACCTCCGCCTCATCCGCCAACACGGCCCCGATTACGCCACCTTCGTTCCCTTGGAAACCCCGACGGCGGTCCGCTGAGCGGGTGCCCAGCCTGCCCGCCTCGCGGTGCGGCTTTTCTACAAGACCATACGGATTTCCGCCGCTAGCATCGGGCTATCCCCCCTTGAAAGGCGGATGCCCCCATGGCCATCAACATCAACTGGCTGGCCGTGCTGCTGGCCGCCTTGGCGAGCTTCATCGTGGGAGGGCTCTGGTACTCTGTGCTCTTCGCGAAGGCATGGCAGCGCGAGGCCGGTGTTACGGATGAGCAGCTGAAGCACGGGACCGTGCGGGTTTTTGTGGGATCGGTCCTGCTCGCAGCGGTGATGGCCGTTGTGCTCGCGGCGTTTATCGGCGACGGCGGTGCCGGATTCGGTGCCTTGGCCGGGCTGGCTGCGGGCGCGGCCTGGGTTGCGGCTGCCTTGGGCGTCACTACCTCTTTGAACGCCGCAGCCTCATGCTGTTCGCCATCAATGCCAGCTACAACATCGTGACGTTCACGGCGATGGGGGCGATCATCTGCGCCATGCAGTAGCGGCGCCGTAAACTCGCTGCGTTCAGCGCACCTCGAGGATGAGCGCCAGCAGCCGTGCGGCGGCGGGACGGGCAGCGTGTTCCTCGTTCCATTGGGACCGGGCCACTGCCTTGCTGACGGCCTGCGTGGTGATGCCGAGTTCCTGGGCCACCGCTTTTTGCTGTCCGCGGACGCCGGGGGTCATGAGGTCCAGGACGCGCCATTCTGCCCCGGATCTGTCCCGCACAATATGGCCCAAAAGCCGCAGCACGGACTCAGCTTCGTAGGCGATGTCCGCCAGCGGTCCTTCCACGGCAATCGGGATGCGTTCCTTGCTGTTCCGGAGCCGGTCCACCGCGCGCCGGGCATAGATCAGGCCGTGGCCGGAGGCATCCTTGATCTGGTTGGGAAGCGGCTCGTTGACCGGCCCGACGCCGAGCCCCACGTACCAGGAGCCGCAGCGCAGGGCGATCAGGGCAGCCTCCACGGCCTGATGCGGGCAGTCCACAATGCCCTGGACTTCATCCTCCACCGACCGGTCGAAATCCAGGCGCGCGGGTATGTGCCGCAGGTCCTTCAGCAGCTGAGGGACGCGGTCGCCGTCGCGCCGGCTGTCGGTCTGGTTGATGGTCAACGTGAACATGTGAAACACAGACTACCGGTTAGTAGTTGGCCCAAGGCAAGTCTGCGAGGAGTCCCTCAGGGGCAGGGTTGTGCAGCGTACCGATAGGTGTTGCGATGGAGGCTCGGCTGCCGACGGCGGCGCGCAGCTACGTGAGGATGGTCATGGCCGGCAGCATGGGGCAGGACAGTTTGGGGCAGGAAACACTGGACCTTGTGGACCGTTGGTGGCGGGCCGCGAACTACCTTTCCGTGGGGCAGATCTACCTGCGCTCAAATCCGCTGCTGCGGGAACCCCTTGCTGCGGACCACACCAAATCCAGGCTCCTGGGCCACTGGGGCACCACTCCCGGGCTGAACTTTGTGTACGCACACCTCAACCGTGTGATCCGCCGGGACCAACAGGAGATGCTCTTCGTTGCCGGCCCGGGCCATGGCGGTCCTGCTGTTGTGGCGAACGCCTGGCTTGAGGGCACGTACTCGGAAATCTACGGCCAGGTGGGCCCCGACGAGGCAGGAATGGCCGAACTCTTCCGCCAGTTTTCCTACCCCGGCGGCATTCCCAGCCACGCGGCGCCGGAAACCCCGGGTTCCATCAGCGAAGGCGGTGAACTCGGGTACGCGCTGGCCCACGCCTACGGGTCCGTGTTCGACAATCCCCAGCTGATCACCGCCGTCGTGATCGGCGACGGCGAGGCCGAAACGGGGCCGCTCGCGGCGAGCTGGCACTCGCACAACTTCCTGGATCCGGCCGCGGATGGTGCCGTCCTGCCCATCCTGCACCTGAACGGCTACAAGATCGCCAACCCCACTATCCTGGCGCGCATGCCGCAGGAACAGCTGGAGCAGCTGCTGCGCGGTTACGGCCACGAACCGTATTTCGTGACCGTCGAGGACCCGAACGACACGGAGCAGGCGCACCGGGACTTCGCGGCCGCCGTCGACACCTGCCTGACCGGGATCCGCGCCATCCAGGACTCCCGCCGGGGCGGGGCGGGCGGGACAGCGGACGACGGCGGCACTGCGGCCGGTGCCGCAGGAAGCGGCGCTTCGCCGCACTGGCCCATGATTGTGCTGCGCTCGCCCAAGGGCTGGACGGGACCGCGGATAGTGGACGGACTCCAGGTGGAGGGCACCTGGCGGAGCCACCAGGTCCCGCTGGCGGAAGTCCGCACCAACGGCGCACACCTGAAACAGCTGGAGGAGTGGCTGAACTCCTACCGTCCGGAGGAGCTGTTCGACGCCGAGGGCAGGCTCAGGCCCGACGTAGCCACGAATGCGCCCACCGGAAACCTCCGGATGAGCGCCACCCCGCACGCCAACGGCGGACTCCTTCGCACACCGCTGAAGCTGCCCGCCTACGCAGCCCACGCCGTCGACGTCGCGGCGCCGGGAACCGAACGGGTCAGCCCCATGATCACCCTGGGCTCGTGGATGCGGGACGTTATCTCGCTGAACATGGAGAACTTCCGCCTCTTCGGGCCGGATGAGACAGCATCCAACCGGCTTCAGGCCGTCTACGAAGTGACGGACAAGGTCTGGCAGTACCGGATTGACGACGTCGACGAGCACCTTGCGCGTTCGGGCCGGGTTCTGGAGGTGCTCAGCGAGCACCTGTGCCAGGGCTGGCTGGAAGGGTACCTCCTGTCCGGCCGGCACGGGGTGTTCAGCTGTTACGAGGCCTTCATCCACATTGTGGATTCCATGTTCAACCAGCACGCCAAGTGGCTCAAGGTCCACCGCAAGCTCCCGTGGCGCCAGCCCGTGGCGTCGCTGAACTACCTGCTCTCGTCCCATGTGTGGCAGCAGGACCACAACGGTTTTTCGCATCAGGATCCCGGCTTCATCGATCACGCGGTGAACAAGAAAGCCGAGGTCATCCGGGTGTACCTGCCGCCGGACGTGAACACGCTGCTCTCGGTCATGGAGCACTGCCTGGCATCCACCGATTACGTGAACATTGTGGTCAGCGGCAAGCAGCCGTCGCCCACCTGGCTGGGCCCGGCCGACGCAGCGAACCACTGCCGCCGCGGCCTGGGCATCTGGGAATTCGCGGGTTCGGAGGTGCCAGGGGAGGACCCGGACGTTGTTCTGGCCTGTGCCGGGGATGTGCCTACTGTGGAAACAGTGGCCGCGGCCGAACTGCTGAAGCGGGGCGTCCCGGGGCTGAAGGTCCGCGTGGTCAACGTGGTTGACCTGATGCGGCTCCAGGACGTGAGTGAGCACCCGCACGGCCTTCCGGCGTCGGACTTTGACGGCATCTTTACCCCGGACAAACCGATCATCTTCGCCTACCACGGCTATCCCTCGCTGATCCACCGGCTGGCCTACCGCCGCACCAACCAGGACGGCCTGCACGTCCGCGGCTACAAGGAGGAAGGGACCACCACCACGCCGTTCGACATGGCCATGCTCAACGGGATCGACCGCTTCCAGCTGGCCATCGACGCCATTGACCGCGTACCCGGCCTGGCCGAAAAGCACTCGCTGCTGCGGCAGGACCTTCAGGACCGGCGGATCCAGGCCCGCGGACACACCCGCACGCACGGCGAGGACGCGGAGGAGATCCGGAACTGGACGCTGAAGGCCCAAAAGGAAGGCAGCTAGGCCAAGAGATCGGCCAGCTGGCCGGACGGAACGTGGATCCAGCCTTCGGTTAGAGCTGCGGCAGCATAAAGGTCCGGTGGGCGGAGAGTCTGGGTCGCCGCCACGGCGCGGGCGGTCAAAGAGGCGATCACCGCATCAATAAGGTCGTCAGAGGCAGCCAGCCGGTCCTCGTTGCCGGCAAGGTCCAGCCACGGCGCCGCCGCGACCAGCTGCTCCAGAAGCACACCAAGACGCTCGGACTCAGGAGTGCCCCGGCCTTTGTAGCCACGGGCCTGGAGACCCCAGACTTTGAGGGACGCTGCAGGGTAGACCTCGGCTAAGCGGCCGGACCCGTCCCTGGCCTGCGGCCCGTACTCAGCGGCGATCTTGGCCTGTATCACAGCACACCGCATGGCCGGGTGGGCGAGCCGGTCGGCGGAGACGCTTAGCGGAATCAGCCCGGTGTGCCCCGTGACGAAGCGGTCAGTTTCCCGGTAGGCCAGCAGTCGGCGTCCCTCGATGCCGTCGTGGTCCAGGACTGGATGCGCGTCAAAATTCAGGTGTCCTGTCAGGAACGGCAAGAAGGCGTCCGGCCAGCCAACTGGGCAGTCGATCGCGGTCATCGAACTGGCGCCGAACAGTTCCACAATTTCCCTGTCATGCACGTCGAGGGCGAGGTGCTCCAGGCGCGCAATGCCAGCACCCCATTCCAAGACGGCGACGGCCGTCTTTTTGGTCGCCGCTGCCAGATCGACGCCCAGTGTCCTCATCGAGCCGCACGGTACTGCAGCGCGCCGGGAATCCCGCCCGTCTCACCCAATCCGTCGCCGCGGGCAAAGTCAGCCCACAGACGGCGCATCTCGCGGCCCACGGCGTCGATTTCATCCCAGGTTGCGCCCTTGAGGAGCCCTGCCGCGGCCCAGGTCTGCTGGTTTCCGAAGAGCAGCGGCAAATCAACAGTGTGTGCGGCGCGGTAGAAGTTTCCCGGTGCGCCCCAGGACAGCAGGTAGCTGTAGGCCTTGCCTCCCGCGCGGGCGTGGCGGCGGGCAAACTTCCGGGCTGCCCGGCCGTAGACAGCCTCCGTCACCGCCCAGTTAATGGCCCGCACGGCGGCCGCGCCGAGGACCGGGACCTTGCCCAGCCGGCTGACCACCGGACTTCGGGGAAGGAACAGGCGGGCCTCGCCGGAGGTGTGCCCGATCAGCACTTCGATGCCCGGGGCCGTGGCGTTCCAGGCGGCCTCAACGCGTGATTCCGGCGGCAGCGGGGCGTGCCCGTACTGGGTGCCGAACGGCATGGCCGCCATCAGGCCAAACTTCCGGGCCACCTGAGACACGTGGTCTTCGATGTCCACCACGTCCAACATCGGGGTGTCCTCCGTGACGGCTTCGGCGGCGATGCCCATGGCGCGGCTCATCTTGTGCCGGCCGCGGGTGATCCCCAGCGGTGCACTCTGGATGATGGCCCGCTGGAACAGGGACGGCGCCTCCGGAGTGGCCATGAGGTGGGCTACGGAGTCGCCGCCTGCGGACTGCCCGAACGCTGTGACCCGCCCCGGATCCCCACCGAAGGCCGCGATGTTGCGCTGCACCCACCGGAACGCTTCCAGCTGGTCCAGCAGGCCGAGGTTCGCGGGCCGGCCGGTGCCGGTGGCCAGATACCCGAACAGGCCCAGCCGGTATGTAACGGACACCACAATGACCCGGTTCTCGGACACCAGGGACTTGGCGTCAAAGATCGCCAGGTCACCGGAGCCCGACGTGTAGGAGCCGCCATGCAGCCACACCATGACCGGGACCTGCTCGCCGTCGGCAAGCCCGGCCGGAACGGTGATCGACAGGCGCTGGCAGTCTTCACTTCCGGGGAGCTCGCCATACCGGGTGCCCAGGACGTCGTCCAGGAACGGAACGGGGCCCTGCGGGCAGGCGGGCGAGAGGGTGGTAGCGGCATAGCTGGCGGTCCAGTCGGACGCTGCAACCGGAGGTTGAAAGCGGCCTGCAGTGGCATAGGGAATGCCGGTGGCGCGAACCACCTCACCGTCCCGCCACCCTGTGATGGGCCCGCACGGCGGCGCAAAATACGGCGGTTCAAAATACGGGGGATTCGAAGGCTCGGAACTCACCCTCCACCTTAAACCACAACGCGAGGTCACTTCCTGCCCAATTCCGGAGATGGAATGGGCGGGAAGTGACCCCGCGTTGCTGAGACCGCGCGGACTAGTGCGCTGCCGGCACGTAACGCTTGATGGAGGCTTCCAGCTCGGCCTCGGCGGCGGCGCGGTCGCCCCAGCCCTCAGCCTTGACCCACTTGCCCGGCTCCAGGTCCTTGTAACGGGTGAAGAAGTGCTCGATTTCCTTGATCAGGAATTCGCTGACATCGCTGATTTCCTGGATGTGGTCAAAGCGGGCGTCAACCGGGACGCACAGGACCTTGGCGTCGCCGCCGCCGTCGTCGGTCATGTTGAAAACGCCGATAGGGCGGGACTCAACGATGACGCCGGGGTGCAGATCGAAGTCCTGCAGGAGCACCAGTGCGTCCAGCGGGTCGCCGTCTTCGCCCAGGGTGTTCTCGAAGAAACCGTAGTGCGTGGGGTACTGCATGGAGGTGAAGAGGACGCGGTCCAGGCGGACGCGGCCGGTCTCGTGGTCAACTTCGTACTTGACTCGTGATCCCTTGGGGATCTCGATGGTCACGTCATGCTTCATGGAATGCTCCTCGGCAATTGCAGGGGGTTCGCGGCACAGGAGACGAACAACAAAAAGGGTGTCCGTGCCGCCGACTACTATTGAGGATATAGCGAGAGGCCCAGGTTTCAGGAACTTGCGGGGAAATTTCAGGACTTGAGGACCAGCACCAGCATGAAGGAAACATCGCGTCCCGCAGGGATAAGGGCTGCGTTCAGGGGCACGGTCCAGCGCGGACTGCGTGCTTGGCCCACCGCGCTGCTCCTGGCCGTGATCGTTATGCTGGCCCTCCCCGCCGCATGGCTGGTTGCCCCTGCTTTCGTCAGCCCTCCTCCTGCAGCGACACCCGAAGTGCCCGCCTGGCACCAGGCCCCCACCGCGCTTTCCGCCAGAATGGGCCTTTCTCCGCTCACGGAGTCGGCGCCCGTGCCGCTGCCCTCCGCGGTCGCCGCTCAATTGGACGGATTGTTAAAGCCCGACGGCGACGGCAGCTTCACGGGGCTGGTCCAGGATGCGCTCACTGGCCAGGTCCTGTTTGACCGCGGCGGTTCGGAGAGCCGGATCCCCGCCTCCAATATGAAGCTGCTCACTGCCGTGGCTGCCCTCCGCGCAATCGGGCCGGACCACCGTTTCAACACCAAGGTCCTGGCCGGGCCCGCTGCCAACCAGGTGGTGCTCACCGGCGGGGGCGACGTCCTCCTGGGTGCCGGGGAATCCGCGCCCAACCAGGTGACGGGCCACGCCGGAATCGCCACCCTCGCCACCGCCACCGTGAACGCGCTCCAAACGGCAGGAACAACCGGCGAGCTGACGGTCCTGGTGGACGACTCGCTGTTCACCGGCCCAACGCTGAACCCTGCCTGGGCAGACGGGGACGTTGCCGCGGGCGAGGTTGCCCCGCTTTACCCGCTTGCGCTGAACTCGGCGCGCTTTGACCCGGCCGTGACCACCGGCCCCCGCCCGCAGGACTCAGCAATCACCGCCGCCGAGGCGTTTGCCGCGCAGCTCAAGACGGCGGGTGCCGCTGCGGGACTCACGGTAGCGGCCGGCGTCGAACGTTACACCGCACCCTCGGGCGATGCGCCCCGGGCAGAAGAGCCGGCGGTCCTTGCCGAGGTCCAGTCCGCCACGGTCGGCCAGCAGGTGGACCTCATGCTGCAGACCTCGGACAACTACCTGGCGGAGGTCCTGGGCCGGATGGCCTCGGCGGCTGCGGGGGCGCCCGCCAGCAACGACGGCGCCACCGGAGCAGTCCGCGCACAGCTCGCGGATTTGGGCATCCCTACGGACACCATGCGGCTCGCGGACGTGTCCGGGCTGGCGCTGGGCAACCAGGTCTCTGCCCGCCAGTTCGCGGAAGTGGTGCGTGCCATCACCAGCGGGACCAACACGCGTTTGCGGGCCGCGCTGGATGGATTTCCGGTCGCGGGGCTGACCGGAACACTGGACACCCGCTATGTCAATGGCTCCACGGCCCGCGGCGCCGGCCTGGTGCGGGCCAAGACCGGGACCCTGAATTCGGTCATCGCCCTCAGCGGGTATGTGGTGGACGCCGACGGCCGGCTCCTGGTCTTCTCCTTTATCGGCAACGACCTGAAGCCTGGCGCCGCCGGGAACCGGGAAGCCCTGGATCGAGCCGCCACGGCGCTCGCCGCTTGCGGCTGCCGCTAACCTTCTCCTACCGCAACCGGGTTCCTACCGTAACCGCTGCCCTGCGCCGCAATAGTGGTGCCGGGCCCCCACCGTTCGTGCGGGTCCGGACCGCTGTTATGCGGGCCTGCTCTTTTTGGGAGCTAGTACTTGCGGCGCGGCGGGCGGAAAAACAAGTACCGGCTACTCGTGACACTTGACGGAGGCCAGCCCTAGGCTCAACCACACGCGGGCTCCGTGTGTTCGGCTACGCAAAGAACATCCGCCGTCGAAACGGCATGAAGGGGGAGGCTGGTGTCCATTCCGATCAAATTCCGTGATGCCGCCCCGACCCACTCCCGCCAGGACGCGGAAGGCATGACCTTGTGCTCGAGGCCGCGCGTTCGGCGGCTCGCCGCGCCCCATAGAGGGCGTCTTCGGATCGCCTCAGATCCGGCGCGGTTTCGACAGCGCTGCCCCTCGGTGGGCTCCGAAACGGGGCGCCCGTGGCAGTTGCTGAACGCAATAAATTCCGAGAGTGAAGGCCACAATCATGTTCCAGCCAACTAGGCGACTATTAGCCCTCAGTTCCGCTTTCACGCTGCTCCTGACGATGTCGACTGTGGCGTCGTGCGCGGCGCCGGATGCCGGGCAGGCGCAGCCCAACTCCACCGGCACTTCGGGGCCGGCATCGCCGTCAGGGTCACCGACAGCGACAGCGACGTCGCAGGCGCCAGAGCTGTGCGGGCCAGGGTCTGCGGTCAACTTCGACAAGACCGCCTTCCCAGGCTCTCCGACGATCGATAACAAGTGGTTTCCGCTAAAGCCAGGCACCGTGTACACCACCACCGGCACGGTCGCCGCTGAAGATGACACCACCGAGCGGACGGTTACACACACCGTAACCGGCCTGACCAAGGTCATTGACGGTGTGAAAACCCTGGTGATGTGGGACCGCGATTACCAGGACGGGGCGCTGGTTGAATCGGAGCTGGCCTTCTTTGCCCAGGATAACGCGGGAGCGGTTTGGCTCTTTGGTGAGTATCCCGAGGAGTTCGAAAACGACAAATTTGTTGGGGCGCCCAATACTTTCATCCACGGGATTTCGGGGAGCCAAGCCGGAATTGCAATGCAAGCGCAGCCACGGACCGGCACGCCGGAATATGTTCAGGCTCACGCGGCTTCAGTGGGTTTCCTCGATTGCGCGCGTGCCTACGAGGACAACGTAGCGCTGTGCGTCCCCACCGACTGCTACGAAGGCGTGCTGGTGATTGATGAGCACAACCCGCTGGAACCGGATGTAGGCCACCAGCGTAAGTTCTATTCAGACGGCACTGGGCTGGTAAGGGTGACCGCCGAGGGTGGCGTGAAACAGGAAACCCTGGACCTCGAAAAAATCGAACAGCTCTCCGACGCCCAACTGGCCGACGTCAATAAGCAAGCACTTGAGCTCGACCAGCACGGATATGAGGTCAGTAAGGACGTTTACGCTAAAACGGCTCCTGCCGAAGATGCCACCAAGACTCCGTGACGCGAGTGAAGGACAGCGCAACCTGCCGATTTCTGGAACGAACCACAGGCGCAGGTCACCGGATGCCCCGAGCCGTTCGCCGGTCAGCGAACTTAAGGACCATCCGCCGTCCGCTGTGATGTGATGGGGACTATGGAGTCCACTGCGCGTGATTCGTCAGCCCCGGCATCGTCCAGCCCGGCCCAGGCCCTGATCAACTGGGACCTGGCCGCGTCCACGGCTGCCAGGCTGGCCTCGGCGGGGCCAACCCTCAACTCGGCGGAAATCGGCGAAGCCGTGGACAGCCTGCGCCGCCTCGCGGACGCCTCCGTCCCGCATGTCCACGAAATCACGGGCCTCGAAGCCGCACGGGACCTCCGAGACTCCTCTGTCCTGGTGGTGGACCGGGCCAGCTGGGCCAAGGCAAACACACAGAGCTTCGCCGTGATGCTCAAACCCGCCATGGACAAAATGCTCGAAAGCCGCCGCGGCAACGTCAGCCCGGCGGCGGCAAGCGTCAGCGGCGCCATCACGGGCAGCCAGCTCGGCGCTGTCCTGGCGTTCCTGTCCAGCAAGGTCCTGGGCCAGTACGATCCGTTCGCCGCGTTGGCCGAGGGTTCCAAAGCGCCCGCCGCCGGCCGCCTGCTGCTTGTGGCGCCCAACATCGTGGCTGTGGAGCGCGAGCTCAACGTCGCACCGGACGATTTCAGGCTCTGGGTCTGCCTGCACGAACAGACTCACCGGGTGCAGTTCGCGGCTGCGCCCTGGCTCCGCCACCACATGCTTTCCGAGATCGACAACCTCAGCGGGCACCTGCTGGGCAACGTTGATTCGCTGATGGAGCGTGCCTCCGCCGCCGCACGTTCCCTCAAGGACCGGACCGCCACCGGCAATACTCCCGGACGCGGCGCCATCCTGGACCTGCTGCAGAACCCCGAGGAAAAGGCGTCGCTGTCCCACCTGACGGCCGTGATGAGCCTGCTGGAGGGCCACGCCAACGTTGTGATGGACGCCGTCGACGCCAGCATCGTCCCTTCCGTCAGGACCATCAGGCAGCGCTTCACCGACCGCGGCAAGGACCGCGGCGTGATGGAGAAATTCATCCGCAGCCTCCTGGGCCTGGACGCCAAGATGCGCCAGTATTCCGACGGCGCCAAGTTTGTCCGCGCTGTAGTGGACGTGGCCGGGATGGAGGGCTTTAACCGGGTGTGGGAATCCGCGGACAACCTCCCGACCGAGCCCGAAATCCACGACGCCAAGCTGTGGGTCGACCGGATGGGCTTGTAGGTGCCGCACGCCCCAAACGTGCCGGACGCCCCAAAAGTGCCGGAAGCCGGCACGGCTTCAAGCGGACGACGACGGCCTGGCCGGCTCGCGCCCGTCGTCGGCAAGGCGCGCAAAATGGTCCAGAACGCCCTGGCGGACGCCGGCTATCCGGCCCATGTGCTGGTGGCCTGCAGCGGTGGCCCGGATTCGATGGCCCTCGCTGCGGTGGCGGCCTATTTCGCCCGCCGCGGCCACGTTGACGGGCACCCACTGACGGTCGGCGCCGTCGTGGTTGACCACCAGCTGCAGGAGGGCTCGGCCCAGGTGGCTGCGGCAACAGTCCAGACACTGAAGGAACTGGGTCTTTCCCCGGTGGACCTCCGGACCGTCACCGTCGCCAGCACCGGGATGGGCCCGGAGGCCGCCGCCCGGGATGCCCGCCATGCAGCGTTGGAGGCGGCGGCCCAGGAGCGCGGAGCCGCGGCCATCCTGCTCGGCCACACCCTGGACGACCAGGCCGAACAGGTCCTGCTGGGTCTTGCCCGCGGCTCCGGAACGCGCTCGCTTGCTGGAATGCGGCCTGCCCGCGGCCTGTTGCTCCGGCCCTTCCTCGGCCTGCGCCGCGCGGACACCCTGGAGATCTGCGACGTTGAGGATCTCGAGCCCTGGCACGATCCCAGCAATGCGGACCCGTCGTTTGCCCGCTCCCGGACCCGGGTGGAAGTACTGCCGATGCTCGAGGAAAAACTCGGGCCCGGCGTGGCTGAATCCCTGGCCCGGACAGCGTCCATCCTGCAGCTGGACGCCGACTATCTGGAGGACGTGGCAGATCGCACATTTGCAGCCTTGGCCGAGCGGTCTGGACCGGAGGTCAGTCTCCCGGAGGAGGCTCTGGGGGAACTTTCCCCGGCCATCAGGTTCCGGGTCATCGCCAAGGCAGCGGCCGACGTCGGGGGCCAACAGCCCAGCTACCAGCGCCTTCTGGCAGCGGAAGCGCTGCTGCGCCGGCAGGGTTCTGCCGGTCCCGTGGAGCTGCCTGGCGGGGTGAGCGTGTACCGGCTGTCCCTCGCCGAGCTGGCCCAGCGGGACGCTGCGGAAACGCGGCCCGACGGTCCCGACGGCGGCGCCCCCGTTCCCCGTGAAGCGGCCCGCTGTGGGAAGCTAGTATTCCGGCCTCAAAAACCGTCCCAAGAATAGTCGCACCCCGCATCTACACAGGAGCCATTGGTGGATTCAATCGACGTCCAGGCAGACCTCAAGCACGTTCTCTACACCAAGGAACAGATCCAACAGCGGATCGCTGAGCTCGCTGCGCAGATCGACAAGGACTACGAAGGCCGCGAAATCCTTCTGGTCGGTGTACTCAAGGGCGCTGTGATGGTTATGGCCGACCTCGCCCGCGCGCTCCACAGCCACGTTTCGATGGACTGGATGGCAGTGTCCTCCTACGGCTCCGGCACCCAGTCCTCGGGTGTTGTCCGGATCCTCAAGGACCTGGACACGGACCTGATGGGCAAGGACGTCCTGATCGTCGAAGACATCATTGACTCCGGCCTGACCCTGTCCTGGCTCAAGACCAACCTGGAATCCCGCGGCACCGCTTCCGTGGAGATCTGCACCGCCTTCCGCAAGCCCACAGCCGCCAAGGTGGAGATCGACGTCAAGTACGTCGGCTACGACATCCCCAACGAGTTCGTAGTGGGCTACGGCCTGGACTACGCCGAAAAGTACCGCAACCTGGACTTCGTGGGCACCCTCGCCCCGCACGTTTACGAGTAAAGACTCAGGCACGGCATTGCCGGCGGCGGCCTCTTCGGAGGCCGCCGCGGGCATTTAAGGCGCCGAACGTACAGGGTCGGAAACTTACGTCTTCCTGTTTGGGGCTTGCCCTCAAATGAGAAGCCAGATGCGTGATCGGCAATGTGGATCCGACACTGGCGTGAGATTCTGGGAAAACCCACCGAGATTACCGCCCGCAGGAGGACATCTCAGGCCCGTCGCCTAAGTTCTGCCTCTATCTCGTGGCGGCGGCACCGTGCTGGGGACATTTTCCGGGCCGACACCCTGCCGCTGGAGCCCCGTTGGACAAGCTCTGTCACTATGGTCGGGACACCGGATGACAGCGCTGTCCCGTGTAGGAGGTCCAATAGGAGTGTGGCAGCGCCCGAGCCGCACTCCTCTCGGGGTGATCGCACGGTGGTAAGCGGCGGTGTGGTGAAACCGGCCCCAAAGATGTCATCGAAGCCCACGATGCTGATCTCGTCCGGAACCACCATTCCGGCCGCCTGGAGTTCCTGCATCAGCCCGAAAGCTAGGAGGTCATTAGAGGTCAGCACGGCCGTGACACCGCTGGCCCGGACGTCTTGCGCAACCTGCCGACCGCCGTCGACCGTGGGTCTGCTGGAGTCCAGGCGAACGGCGTCGAGCCTGGAGAACTCGCACGATGCCTGCACGGCTTCCCAGCGGCGGATGGACATCGGGGACTGCGGCGGCCCGGCAACAAAGGCAACCTTGGTGTGTCCGTTGGCGGCCAGACTGCGGACAGCCTCCCTGATACCCTTGCTTTCGTCGGGTACCACGCACGGCACGCCGTCTACCTCGCGGTTGATGACCACCACGGGCTTGTCGCGGGCGAGGGTCCGGATGTCATCGTCATCCATACACGGGCTGGCAAGGATGAGACCGTCCACGGTGGCCATCATGCGGCGGGCTGCGATCAGCTCAGTCACCGTCGAATCCGCTGAGCCAGCAAGCGCCAAAGTGTAATTGCGGACAGTAGCGGTGATCCCCGCGCCCCGGATGATGTCGAAGGACGCTGGACTGGTGAGGTCCGCGACTATGAGCCCGAACGTGTTGGTGCGGCCAGTATGCAGTGCCCGGGCGAACGGGTTAGCGTGGAAATTCAGCCCGGTGGCGGCAGCCTCAATGAGCTTCTGCGTCCTGGCACTGACCCGGCCGGACTTGCTCAGCGCCCGGGACACAGTGGACGGATTGACGCCGGCAACCATCGCAACGTCGTAGATAGTGGCGTTTGATTTTCCGTTCCGGGCCGAGTTCATGGAGGCTGCCGGCACGGACTGTCCAGCCGTGACCGCATTCTGCCGCTGGCCGGCACCGTTGACCACGATGGTGTCCTGTCCCAAAACCATTCGCAGATCATCGGATAGTGACAACTCGGCGGATGGTTGTGGCTGGGCGCCATTGCTGGCGCCCAGCCACGCTTGCCCTATTTGATCCATTCCTGGAGCAGCCCTGAGTATTGCGGAAGCGCAATCTCGGGCTCTTCGAGTTCCGGGCGTTGGAACTTGAGCCAGTTCAGCGAAAGCCATCCGCCGAAATCTGCCTGCTTCAGTGTTTCGACCGATTCCCGGACGGGTACGGCTCCGAAGCCGAGCAGAACCGGGTCCCACAGCTCGCCCGCGCCCGGCCGGGCGTCCTTCACATGGATTTGAGCGATCCGGTCACCCAATGACGACCAAACCTCGTGGGGGGAACTTTTGCCCACCGCGTACGTGTTGTGAACATCCCAAAGTACGCCTACATGAGGGCTGGGGATGTTGGCGAACACGTCTTCCATGACGGATAAGGCAGAGAATGCGTCATGAGTCTCCAGCAGTACCTGAACGCTGGCGGCCTCAGCGATGGACGCAGCTTCGTTCAGGCGCTTGGAGACCTGCTCGACGGCTTCTTCATATCGGACTGAACTGGGATAGCGGCCTCCCCAAACACGAACGACGGGTGCGCCGACGGCGGCAGCTGAAGCACAGAACTCCTCCAACTGTCCGGCCCATTCGGGTCCGTCGACGGCCAATGCGATGGACGTGTCGATCGAGGCGACTTTGATGTCACCTAGAGTCTCGAGCACCTCCGCAGACCGCCCGATAAGTGTTGACGGCTCAACGACCTTGCCGTCGAGCACGCGAAGTTCGATGCCTTGGTATCCGAATGTGTGCGCTGCGGATGCAACCTGCGCCAGACTCCAGCCAGGGCAGGCAACCGTACTGAATGAAAGATTCATGTCATGTGTCCTTGTGTTCTTTTTCGTCCGCCAGATCCATGGGCGGCTGGCATGGTGATCAGTTACTTCAGCGAACCGGCGACAAGTCCTTGCGTGAATGACCTCTGAAGGAGGATGTACACGAATGCCGACGGCACAATGGCCAGCACCATGCCGGCGAACAGTGGACCGTAATTGGCAACATCCGAATTGGCGAATATCACCAGCCCAGTGGGAATGGTTCTGCTCTTGTCCGAGGTCAAGAGCAGAAGTGCCAACAGGTACTCGTTCCACGCCTGCAAAAAGCTGAAGACTGCGAGGGCGAGCACCCCCGGCTTGGAGAGCGGCAGCATGATGCGGACAAAGATTGTCCATTCGGAGGCGCCGTCGATTTTGGCCGCTTCACTGAGTTGCTCCGGGAGGTCACGGTAGAAGCCGCGCATGAGGAATACAGCAAAGGGCGTTCCGGTGCCCACGAGGACGAGAATGAGTCCCCAGATGTTGTCGGATAGTCCATACCCTTTGATCTGGTAAAACACCGGAATCATGATCGTCTGGATGGGGAGCGTGAGACCGAACACGTATATGTAGAAGACAGGTGTGACCCGGCGGATTGAGAGCTTCGCGAAGGCGTACCCCGCCGGACACGCCACGAGAATTCCGACTGCCGTTGCCACAATGGCGGAGAAGAGGCTATTGCCGAAGTATGCGCCGAGGTTCCCCTCTGTCCACGCCGTGGCGAAGTTTTCCCAGCGCCATGTACTTGGCAGGCCCAGAGATTCGCCGAATATCTCGGAGTTGTTCTTGAATGCGCTCAGTATCACCCAGATGAAGGGTACGAGGATGGCAAAGGCGATGATTGCCATCACCGCAACTAGCACGTTGGCCCGAATCAAGATGCGTAGTTTCACGCTTCCGACCTCCTGTCTCTCCATCGGTTGAATAGGACGGTCAGGATGATGACCAGGAATCCGAGCGTCAGTCCCCCTGCGGCGGCCCGTGACACCTCTCCGTACTGGAACGCTTGGCGGTATAGGTATACGGATATAAGTTCTGTCGATGTACCCGGGCCGCCCTGGGTCATCGCCCATACGCTCCCGAACCCTTTAAGTGCGCTGATGAACCCGAGGATCAGCACAACGGTTGTCGCGTTGTGGAGGCTGGGGAGCGTGATGTGACGGAACTGTTGGATGGCAGATGCGCCGTCCACACGGGCTGCCTCATATAGGCCGGGGTCTATGTTCTGGATCGCAGCAAGATAGATCACCATGTAAAAGCCGAAGGCCTGCCAGGCGCTGGTTACCGCCACAGCAACCAGCGCCGTCTGGGGGTCTCCCAGCCAGGCTCTGGTAAGAGCGGACAGCCCAACGCCGTTCAGTACCTGATTAAGAACGCCGATTCCCGGATCGTATAGCTGTGCCCAGATAACACCAACCACGCTGAGTGAGAGTACATGCGGCAGGAACGTCAGCGTTCGAAACAGTCCCCTGCCCCATCGGAGGTTCGCCAGAAGCACCGCCAGGAACAGCCCACCGCCGATTGCGAGGACGACGTGCAGAACCCACCAAACGACCGTGAGCCACAGCGATGACAGAAGCCGCAGATCCGTCCACGTATCGATGAATGTCTCGAGCCCAACAAAGTTCATCGTTGCGGATAGGCCGTTCCAGTCAAAGAACGAAAGGCGAAAGGCTTCTGCAACCGGCAGGAAGAGGAACAGCACTATGAAAACGGCCGAGGGAGCAAGGAAGAGTGCAGAGAGCGTCCAGCTGGAGGTCCGGCGGAATTTCCTAGTATGCCCGCCCTGATTCTTGGAGATGCTCCTTTCGAGGTCCGTTCCCTCGGCGGTGGAGATCATCCGGCCCTCCGGGCGACAACCTTGCCCTCTGTCCGGCGTTCCTTGAGCGCTGTCAGTCCCTGGTTCAGTTCGGACCACTCAACTTCGAGCGCCACGTGGGCCTCAAGGGCGCCAGACTTGACGAGATCGGCGAGGTACGTCAGGTCGATTCCGAAGCTGTCCAGGTCACTTTGCCAGATGAAGAAGCCCCGCAGGCAGCTGCCGGGACCGTTTCGGAAGTCAGCAAAGCGAAGCTGAGCCGGCGCTCCTCCTGCGATTCCATAAGTGACAACCGTCCCGTTTGCGCCGACGGAGCGAATCGCAGCCTCCAGAACCGGTCCGCCCACGCCGTCGATGACAAAGTCGAACGGTCCCGCGAGTTCAGCCGGATCTGAGACTACTTCGCTGGCTCTTAGCGAAGAAATAGACGGCTTCCGCTCGGGAGTGCTTACCAACGCGGTGACGCTCGCCCCGGATTGCTCCGCAAGCTGGACAGCAAAGCGTCCGACGGCCCCGGAAGCTCCCGTAACAAGAATCCGTTTGCCCGCTACGTTGCCGAGACTGCGGATAAGTCGGAGGGCGGTAAGGCCCGCAATTCCAAGTGTTGACCCTTGGCTGGATGAAACATCGTCCGGCAATAGGCCAAGCTGGCCGACCGGAACGGCGATCTGTTCCGCCCACGCCCCGCTGCGGACGACTCCGGCAACGCGGTCGCCGACCCGGGGTCCCTTGCCGGACAGGGCCTCCGCCGTTACCCGTCCTGCGAAATCCCAGCCAGGCTGCGCTCCGGCTTCACTGAGTCCGCCAAACTCCCCGCGGTTCAAAGATACGGCTTCGACCGAGATCACAGCGCTGTCGCGCTCCGCAGCCGGGTTCGGTGCGTCCATCAGGGTAACTGCTTCGGACAGATCGGGGGTTGCGATGTATGCCTTCAAGTGATTTTCTCCTGTTGATTTGACGCGCCTGTCAGCGCGCCGGTTGATTCGGGGACGGTGTGGGGCTAGCCCGCCGCTTTGGCTTGGGAAAGCGCCGACTGGATCTCGGCCATAGCCTGTTCTGGCGTCTTTTGCTTCGTGACTATGGCTTGCGGTGCTTGATACCAGGCCGCCACGGCCTTGGCGGGGAGGAAGACGCTTGGGTTGTATCCTGCTCCGTCGACATTGTTGGATGCAGCGTCCAGCATCGGGCCCATAGAGACGCCCGCTGGCAGCTTGCGTGCCGGAACGGAATTGAAACCGCCGCTCTTTAGCGCCATGGTGACGTATTCTTCACTGGCCACCCATCGAAGCCAGTCGCGTGAGGCTTTGGGGGCGTGAGAGTTCGGGTTCATTACCCAGCTGGTTCCAAGCCCTGCCGTGGCCGCCGGCGCCTGACCGGGGTTTGGTGAGGGCATGAGGAACGACCCAAACTGCGAAATGTCGACCTTGTCGTTGGTTTCAGCACGAATGAGGTGTGTCTGGCCGAGTACGGTCATCGCGCCCCGGCCCTGGAAAAAGGCGGCCATCGATTGGTCTGATCCCAGGGCTGAGGCTTGTCCGCCATCGATATATCCCTGATCAACGAAGTCGCTGAGGGTTTGGCCCGCCCTAATCAACGCCGGCTGGTCGAATTTTCCGTCCTCGTATATGACCTCGGTCATCGCTTGCGTACCTGCCACTGCTTGGACGATGTTGCCAAACATCCATCCGCCCTGCAGGTTGTCACGGAAGCCGGCAACAATCGGGAGCACGCCAGTGTCCTTGACTGCAGCACAGATGTGTAGGAATTCTTCCCATGTTTTTGGTTCAGCGAGTCCGAGTCGCGCGAAGATTGCCTTGTTGTAATACACCTGGAAGACGTCAATCCCGCTGACTACTTCCGAGTATTTGCCCTCCGAATACGCGTCGAGTTGCTTCAGCACGTACGGACGAAGATTGGTGGTGAGGTTCTCTTCGGAGTAGATCGCATTGATTTCCGGAATGAGTCCATTCTTGATCAGCTGACCTACGCGCGCCGGACCTGCCGAAAGCTCAAGGACATCCGGGCCTCCCCCCGAACGCAAGATTGTCTGGACCGAACCGTCCTCGAATTTTGGCTGCTGATTGGTAAACGTGACAGTCACGTTGGGGTGATCCTGCTCAAACTTCGCAATCGCATCCTTCATGAAAGGCCGTTCCAGTGCTGTCACCTGCAAAGTAACCGGCCCCTCCTCATCGGCCATCGGTGTCTGACTTCCTCCTGGTGGGGCGCTGCTGCAGGCCGCGAGCAGGACAGTAGCGGCGGCAAGAGCGATTAGGGTCGTGACCCTTTTTTGATACATGACACTCCTCATTGAGTCTGGCATGCCAGCTGATTGGGTGGTATGCCAACGCTAAAGTCGCTCGAGTGCCATGTCAAGACCCTCCAAGAAGATGCCCGGGTGTTGCGGCCTTGACGGCCTCGGATCAAGGTGCAACGATAGGCATACCAAAGTCAGTCTTGGCATACCAGCACTGTTGGTGTTCGTCCAACAGTCCCGATGCCGTCCGACAAGGTGAATGCGCCGCAGATTCCTGCGTGCCCCAATGGTGAGGATAAGGATCAACGATGTTGGAAACTATCAAGAAGCCCTTTAACTACGAGGGCGGAGCAATCCGCTACGCCCACGAATATCCGCGGCGGCTCCGGGTCTGCGCGGTCGGCGCCGGACGACACCCGTATTTCAACACGCTGCCGGTCCTGAGGTTTGCTCCTGTTGATCTTGTCGGAATCAGTGACCTCAACGAAGAACGGGCGGAGGCGGCGGCCCGCGCTTTCGGAGCAACGAAGGCATACACCGACCATCGGGAAATGTTCGCCGCTGAGCGTCCAGAAGCCGTATTCATCGTGACCAGCTATGACAAGGACGGCCGGTCGCCGGGGACTCAAATCGCACTCGATGCGATTGCCGCCGGGGCGAACGTTTGGATGGAGAAACCCACCGGGGTATCGGTCCACGAGATCGAAGAGATTAAGGCCGCCGCAGATGCCGCCGGCAAGACGGTCA
Organism: Pseudarthrobacter sp.; assembly: GCF_036675385.1. Lineage (NCBI taxonomy): Bacteria > Bacillati > Actinomycetota > Actinomycetes > Micrococcales > Micrococcaceae > Pseudarthrobacter > Pseudarthrobacter sp. The sequence continues at coordinate 23,186 of NZ_JAKFFD010000114.1, forward strand.
TGACGGGACTGAAAAAGATGTTCACCCCCGGGGTGGAGCGCGTAAAGGAGATCATTTCAAACGGAGAGTTCGGAACGCCGGCTTCCATTACAGTCCGATATCCCCAGATCATTCCGCCGATGGAAGAGCGCGGAGACCTGCATGCCGTCTACGGACTGCTGGACCACATCTGGCATCCGATGGCCACGATTCTCCACCTGATGGGCACCGTCGATAAGTTCACGTATGAATGGGAACCCAAATCGCAGAGTTCAATCCTGCTGCTGCGCTTCGCCTCAGGGGCCATCGGTACCCTTCACTTCGCTGCCGGTATTTCTGGTTCCAGTCCCCTGGAACGGGTCGAGGTTGTGGGCCAGAACGCAAACGTCGTCCTGGAGAACGGCGTGGACCTGACGTACTACCGACCCTCACCCGGCCCGGACTATGGCGGCGCAAGCTACCTCGTGCCAACCGAATCGGCCGCTCTCACCTGGTCCCCGGAGTTCTCTCACGGCGCCCTGTTCAACAACGGCAACTTTCTCCTTGGTTACTTCAATGAGATCAATCAGTTCTGCCACAGCGTCCTCGCCGAAGAGCCGGTCACAAAGGGAACGCTCGATCAGTGCCTGGAGATCATCCGCATCTTCGAAGCCATCCGCACCCATCCGTCTGGGGTTTTCATCGACCTCAAGGGCGATAGCGTGAAGTAATCGAACCGTATACGCCAAACTTGGAGGGGCTCCCATGGGGAATCTAAACGACAGTACCTATGAACGAATTTGGGGACTCGTGCTTGAGGGGGAGCTCCTCCCCGGAGATCGGCTTGACGAACGGATTCTCGCAGCACGGCTGCAGGTCAGCAGGACGCCCGTACGTGAAGCCATCAACAGGCTGGTCCAGGACCGGATCGTCGCAAGGATCCCGTACAAAGGAAACACAATTGTGGCCCTGAGTCGGAAAAACATCAGTGACGTCTACGTCACCCGCCAGGAACTGGAAGGGCTCGCCGTCAAACTCGCCCTTCCCCGGATGTCGGATCTAGACATCCAGCATTGTGCCGAGCTCGTCCGGCAGTGCGACGAAGCCCTGGAAAACGGGGACTTAGTTGCCTATGGCGATTTTGACCGGCAATTACATGAATTCATCGTGACGAAAAGCGAAAACACTGCTGTTGAGCACATGCTGTCGCTGTTGAGCCGTCAGATCCAGATGGTCCGCGCTATTGGAAACCGGCAACCTCACATAGCCGAAGATGCAGCTGTCAACAGGCACCTCTTTCTGGAGGCGCTCCAGACACGCAATCCCGAGCGGGCATCGGAGCTTCTCAAAAAACACATCGACGATGTGCGGTTATCCGTCATCGCAAATATCACTGACTAAGACAGGAAAAAGCATGAGCAAGGGTGAAACGTTTTCCCGAGACACGGCGCACAGCGTCAACGCTTCATGGGGATCTCTGACGTGGCTCGTCAACGCGGAGCTTGTCTCAGGGGCAGAGCAAACCATCGGCGTCGTGACCATCCAGCCCGGCCACTCAAATGACGCACACCGGCACCCGAACTGCGAGGAGGTCATCTACGTCATGAGTGGCCAATGCGATCAGCGGGTTGGCGACAGCATTCGGCCGCTGACAGCCGGCGAAGGTGTCGTGATTCCCAGAGGAGTGCCACATTCATCCATAAACACCGGCGACGAAGTCCTCAACGTTCTGGTTTCCTACTCCTCCCCAAACCGGGTTGTCGAACCCGTAGGCGTCCCCGCCGACGTGCACACCTAAAAACCACCCAGCTTCACTCAACGACGACGTTAGGAGGCAACATGCCAACCATTGCCCTACTGGGGACCATGGACACGAAGGGCACGGAGTACAGCTGGGTGAAGCAGCGACTCCACGAACTGGGGTGCTCCTCAGTCCTGATTGACTGCGGGATTTTCGACCCCGCACTCGCCCCCGACATTGACGCCGACACGGTCGCCCGGGCGGCCGGATCCAGCCTCGCGGCGCTCCGCGATCAGCACGACAGAGGTGCTGCCATGTCCGTCATGGCTAACGGCGCGGGCGCCGTGCTGACCAGGCTCTTAGCCGACGGTGATATGGACGGTGTCCTTGCCCTCGGCGGGTCGGGCGGGTCGTCCATCGCCGGTGCCGCAATGCAGCAACTGCCCATCGGGGTGCCCAAACTTCTCGTATCTACGATGGCAAGTGGTGACGTCTCTCCCTACATCGGGACCGCCGATGTCACACTGATGTACAGCATCGTGGACATTGCCGGAATCAACAGCATCTCCCGGAAAATCCTCGGAAACGCCGCCGCCGCCATGGCAGGAATGGCGTCATCGGATCCACGCGAAACTGAACCGGCGACGACGTCGGAAAAACAGCTGATCGCTGCCTCGATGTTCGGCGTCACAACGACCGGGGTGACAGCCGCGCGCGACCATCTGGAGGCACTGGGCTACGAAGTGCTCGTGTTCCATGCCACCGGGTCGGGCGGGCGTTCCATGGAACGCCTCATCACTTCAGGTTTCTTTGCCGGTGTCCTCGACCTCACCACTACGGAACTGGCCGACGAATTGGTCGGTGGAGTACTAAGCGCTGGAGCCAGCAGACTCGACGCCGCCGGAAAGAATGCGGTCCCACAGGTCGTCAGCCTGGGAGCACTGGACATGGTCAATTTCGGTCCTTTGGCGACGGTGCCAGAGGCCTTCCGCCAACGCCAACTCCACGTTCACAATGACACGATTACGTTGATGAGGACGACCAGGGCTGAAAACGAGACACTTGGGCGAATCATCGGAGCGAAACTCAGCGCCGCGACTGGTCAGGCCACCCTGTTCGTCCCGCTCCATGGCCTCTCAGCCCTGGACATCAGTGACGGTCCGTTCTGGGACCCGGGCGCTGATTCCGCGCTTCTCGAAGCCCTACGCGGGGAACTGAAAAACAGTGCCGTCAACATCATCGAGATGGAGGCCTCAATTAACGATCGGACATTCGCAGTGGCGGCTGCGGAGGAGCTAGACCGGCTGATCAAGGACGACAATTCACATCGCCGCGTTCAGCCGCAGGGAAGAAATGCAGGGACACCGCATGAATGAACGAAACGCAGTCATGGAACAGTTCCGCGCGAAGATTCGGGCGGGCAGGCCGATCATCGGCGCCGGCGCCGGGACCGGGATCTCTGCAAAATGTGCCGAGGACGGCGGAGCAGACCTCATCATCATCTACAACTCGGGACGGTACAGGATGGCCGGGCGCGGATCGCTGGCAGGCCTGCTCCCCTATGGCGACGCCAACGCCATCGTCGTGGACATGTCCAGGGAAGTTCTCCCTGTGGTTCAACAGACCCCCGTCCTGGCGGGCGTCTGCGGGACCGACCCATTTCGGCAGATGCCTGTCCTTCTGGACCAGCTCGCAGGGCTGGGGTTCGCCGGCGTGCAGAACTTTCCCACGGTGGGACTCTTTGACGGGGTGTTCCGCCAGAATCTTGAAGAGACAGGGATGGGCTACCAACTCGAAGTTGAAATGATCCAGGAGGCGCATCAGCGCGGAATGCTCACGGCACCCTACGTATTTGATGAAGACCAAGCGCGAGCCATGACCAACGCCGGCGCGGACGTGCTGGTGGCCCATGTTGGGCTGACAACCAGCGGGACCATCGGTGCCAGCACTGCAATGAGCTTCGATCAAGCCATCACGCGCATCCAGGCCATACGCGATGCCGCCGTCGCCGTACGCCCGGACGTTATCGTTTTATGCCACGGCGGTCCCCTAGCCAATCCTGAGGATGCAGCTCACGTCCTCAACGCCACAACGGGCGTGGCCGGATTCTTTGGCGCATCGTCAATGGAACGACTGCCAACAGAACAGGCCATCACAGCCCGCGTACGCGACTTCGCCGGAATCACGCTCAACAACTAACGCACCCCAATGGGAACCCGTGGGGGAGGTTGCTGACACGCCCCGCAACTTCCCCCCCACCTGCGACGCAACGACACCGTTTGTGGCTGAAGGCTGTTGCCGGTCGGCTAGCATCCCGGCAACAACCGAGCAGGCCGAGAGACGTTTTCCTGCCCAGCGTCAAGGTGAGCCGCTCTCGCCAAAACTCTCATTGTGACCCTTGACACTGGGAATGAGCCTGGTTTACGCTTGGTGCCAAGTCGTTTTAGCAAAACGGTTTGGCAAATTCCAGAGTTCTTTGAAGTTCCCTTCCCAGAGAAAGTGAGTCGACAGCGATGTCCACTCGAAACAACATCAACAGACTCGCCACGATTGGTGGCCTCTGCACCGCCGTCGCACTTGCGGCCACGGGCTGTGGCGCCGGGGGCCCGACAGATTCGGGCAGCGCTGGTGGCACCGTGAACGTCCTGGTTGAGGCCGGCGGCCACGCCGAGCTGACCGGGGTGGCCGAACAATGCAAGAAGGACACCGGACTCGGCGTCAACTTCATTGAGCTCCCGTATGACGGACTGTTCAACAGACTTTCCAGCGAGTTCTCCTCCGGCACCGTCTCCTTCGACGTCGCCGCGCTCGACTCGGTCTGGCTGCCCAGCTTCAAGGACGCAGTCCAGCCCATCGACGAACTGTTCACCGACGAAGCCAAGAAGGACATCTTCCCCGCACTGGTGAAGGAAGCCGAAGTAGACGGGCACTTCATCGGAATGCCCGCCTGGACCAACGCCGAGATCATCCTCTACCGCAAAGACCTCTTCGAAGACGCCAAGAACAAGGCGGACTTCAAGACCAAGTACGGCTACGAACTGGCAGCGCCCACCACGTGGCAGCAATACCAGGACATTTCCGAGTTCTTCACCAAGGACGGCATGTACGGCACCGACGTCAAGGGGGCCGTGGAAACCGAATGGCTCGCCCACGTCCTTCAGGCAGGATCCGCCATGGTCCTGGACGAAAACAACAACGTGATCATCGACAACGCCGCCCACAAGGAAGCCCTCGACTTCTACGTCAGCATGACTAAGTCGGCCCCCCCGGGCGCAGCACAAGTGGACTGGGCAGCAGCCCAGAACCTGTTCAACCAGGGCAAAACCGCCATGACCCGCTTCTGGGCCCACGCCTACCGCCAGATCCCCAAGGACGCACCGGTGGCCGGCAAAGTCGGCGCCGCAGCCATGATCGGCGGCAGCGCAGGCGTGGCCGGCGTTCCCGGACCCTGGTACCTCTCAGTCCCCAAGGCCACGAAAAACACGGACAACGCCAAAAAGTTCATCAAGTGCGCCTACGACCACAACAGCCTCGGTATTGAATCCAGCCTGGGCCTCGCTTCCCGGATTTCGGCGTTCGAGAAATACCAGGACAAGGAAGGGTACGAAAGCTTCCGCCCTCTGATCCAGACGCTCAACGGCAAGGCCACAGCCACGCGACCGGCAACCGCAAAGTGGCAGCAGATCACGGACACGGTCCTGGTGCCCCTCCTACAGAAGGCCGTGGCCGGCGGGGACTCCGCCTCCCTCCTGGCTGACGCCAAAAAGCAGATCCAGGACCTGCTCAAATAAGACTCCGCGGCCGGCACCAGCCAGCGCGGCACCGCCGCAGATGCGGTGCCGGCCGCGGTCCCAAACCAACAGAAGAGAAAACCGTGCGCATCTCCGATCGCCGCTTCGCCCTGTATCTCATGACTCCGGCGGCCCTGTTCCTGGCAGTATTCGTGGCCTATCCGCTGTTCCGGCTCATCGCGGACAGCTTCTATAAGATCTCACCCATGGCCGGCGGCCCCCGCGACTTCGTGGGCTTGGACAACTACGTCAGGGCATTCACCTCGGAAGCCTTTATGGGGGCTGGCTGGCGGACTCTGGCCTACACACTCGTGGTGGTCACTCTCGAGTTTGCCCTCGGCCTGGGCATGGCCCTGCTGTTCACAACGTTGGGACGCAACTCCCAGATCTGGCGGACCGTGTTCCTGTACCCGCTCATGATCGCCCCGATCGTGGCCGGCCTGCTGTGGAAATTCCTGATGATCGACAACTTCGGCCTGATCGGCACGCTCCTGCACCAGGCGGGGATCCTTCAGAACCCGAACCAGATCGGCTGGCTGTCCAACCCGGACATCGTGCTGTTCTCCGTGGCCGTTCCGGATATCTGGCTGACCACATCCTTCATGTGCCTGATCCTCTTCGCCGGTCTCCAGAACATTCCCGGAGACATCATCGAGGCCGCCCGCCTCGACGGCGCCCGTGCACCCGCCATGCTGTTCAGGATCATCCTGCCGCTGCTGCGGCCCGTGATCGCCGTGGCCCTGGTAGTCCGCGGGATCGATGCCGCCCGGGCCTTCGACACCATCCTCATCCAGACCAACGGCGGCCCCCAGTCCGCATCCGAAACCATGAGCCTGCTGATCTACAAGACCATGATCCGCTTCGGCGATCCCGGCTTGGCCAGCGCCATGGGCACCATCTACCTGCTGGCAATGCTCGGCGTAGCTTTCTTCGCCGTCGCTACCATCTGGCGGCCCGGAAAGGACACCTGATGAGCATCGCCCAAACTCCAGATGACGGCACCTTGCCGACTCCCGACGTCGCCTACCGACGACGTCACGCAGGCGTTGTAGCGCGCCTCTCCCCAGCGCATAACAGGAGCGAGATCCCATTGGCCACCGCAACAGCCCCAACATTGCCTACCACGGGTGCTCCGGCAAGTACCGCCAGGCGCTGGCGCCGCTACAACGCGGAAGGCCTCGAGGCCGGAAAGCGCAGCACACGGACTCTGCTCTGGATCCTGCTGGCAGCCGCCATGGTGCTATATGCCTTCCCTTTCCTCTACCTTCTTTTCACGTCTTTCAAGACGCCGATCGACACCATCGCGGTGCCGCCGACGATCCTTCCCCGGGAATGGACGCTGGAGAACTACACCAACGCCCTGGGACGCAGCGGGGTGCTGGCCTCGTTCATCAACAGCACGCAGACGGCCGTCATCAGCACGGTATTGTCCCTCGTGCTGGCGGTTCCGGCCGCGTACGGCATCACCCGGTACAAAACACCCAGCGGCCGCGTCTTCATCATGGCGGCCCTGGTCACCCGCATGGTGCCGCCTGTGGCCATCGGCATCCCGCTCGCATCGATGATGGCGACGGCGGGACTTGCAGATACCCCCATCGCGCTGTCCATCGCCCACGCCACCATCTCCCTGCCACTCTCCATCTGGCTGATGTCCAGCTTCTTCGAAGCCGTTCCGCAGGACCTGGAGGAAGCGGCCACGGTGGACGGCTGCAGCCGACTCGGTGCGCTCTGGCGGGTAGTCATCCCGGTGGTCTCCGGTGGCATCGCGGTCACCGCGATCTTCGCCTTCCTGGCCTCCTGGAACGAATTCCTCTTCGCCCTCCTCATGACGGCGATCCGATCCCAGACCACCCCGGTGGTCATTGCAAACTTCCAGACCCAGTTCGGCCTCGACTGGGGATCCATGACGGCGCTCGCTGCCGTCTACTCCATCCCCGTCATCCTTCTCACGCTTCTCTTGCAGCGCAAGATCGTCGCAGGCATGACGCTCGGTGCCGTCAAGGGCTGAGAAACCACAACACAAAGGGAAGAACCTGTGTCAAGCAATAATTGCTACGACGTGACTACGTGGCCCGTCGGCAATCCGTCCGAGGACGTCGGTGAAGTAATCAACAGCATCATCGCTGACATCAAGGCCCGGCAGACGGTCACCGATGTGAACAATGGAGGAAAGCCGGGCGCGGTGATCTACATTCCGCCCGGGGACTACCACCTTCGTACGCAGGTGGTGATTGACGTCAGCTTCCTCAGGATCCAGGGCTCGGGACACGGCTTTACGTCGTCGAGCATCCGGTTCAACGTTCCCGAGGAGGAGTGGGTCGGCTTGCATGAGCTGTGGCCCGGCGGGAGTCGGATTCTCGTCGACATTCCCCTCGGCGAAGACGGGGAAGAATCCAAGGGAGCCGCCTTCTACGTTGCGCGAAGCGGGAGCCCGCGGATCAGCTCGATCGAGTTCTCCAACTTCTGCATCGACGGGTTGCACTTCACCCCGGATGGCTCAGGGATGCCTCCGGAGAACACCTACGTCAACGGCAAGACCGGGATATACGTCGCGGACGCCAATGACTCATTCCGCGTGAACGGCATGGGGTTCGTCTATCTTGAGAACGCGCTCACCGTCTACAAAGCAGACGCGCTTTCCATCCACGACAACTTCATCGCCGAATGCGGAAGCTGCATCGAGCTGCGCGGGTGGGGACAGGCATCAAAGATCACCGACAACCTGGTGGGAGCAGGCCCTAAGGGCCACTCGATCTACGCCGAGAACCATGGCGGCCTCCTGATTACCGCGAACAACGTGTTCCCCCGTGGCGCGAGCAGCGTCCATCTCAACGGCGTCACGCGGTCAAGCATCACCAATAACCGTTTGCACTCGTTCTACCCTGGGATGGTGATTCTCGCGAACAGTTCGGAGAACCTCGTGGCCACGAATCACTTCCTGCGTGACCATGAGCCGTGGACGCCCTTCCTTGGAGTGGACAACGGACTGGACGACCTGAATGGGCTTCTTCGTGTCAGCGGCAGCAACAACACCGTCGTCGCCAACCACTTCTCCCAGATCATCGACTCAGAGAGCATCCGGCCGGCAGGGGCGACGCCTGTCATCATCCGGCTGAAGGCGGGGGTGGCCAATTTCGTCTCCAACAACCATGTGGTGGCGATGGACGTTCACTCCACGTCAAGCGACTCCTGCTTCGAGGCTCAAGTGGACGCCCTGTTGACCACCCAGGCTGCGGACAGCCTCGCCGTTACCGCCGTCATGGTCGATTCCGAATCAGCTCGGAATACGATCCTTGATTCCGGAAGTGACGCCCAAGTTATCGCAGATAGGGCGCTTAACGCCTTCAGGGCCACGCCCACGGTCGGTTTCCAGGCGGCACATGCATTTGTGGCCCAATAGCCCGCTCAGGCCCGGCGAGACCCCGGGGATCGCCATCATCGAGGGCGGCGGCAGCATACAGGAGAAGAGCGTATGAAGATGTAGCAAAGACGAGTCGCGATCGGGGCAACGACTATTCCTCTGTAGCGTGTTGGTAACAGACGGGTAAACGTGCGGACGTCGCCGAGCTGCCCCCAGTGGAAGACCGGATGCCCCGCCGCTGGCCCGAGTACGGGCTCTGGGACGAGTAGGCGAAGCCGCAACATCTAACCAACTAGAAATGGATGTGGGAGACAGTTGAGTAACAAACCCATTGGCATCAAGGACGTCGCAGGCGCCGCCGGCGTTTCCGTTACCACGGTCTCCCACGTCCTGAATGACGTGTCGTACGCACGCATCAGCTCCAAAACCCGGGACAAGGTCAAACACGCCGCTGAGGCGCTCGGCTACGACCCAAACCGCCTGGCGCAGGCCCTGCGCACACAACGCTCCGGCATGCTCGGATTCATCAGTGAGGAAATCGCCACCACCCCGCACGCCGGCAGGATAATCCTGGGTGCGGAGGAAACTGCCCGCAGACGCGGGTACCACCTGATGATCATCAACACTTCGAGCAAAGCCACTGACGAGTCCCGTAAAGCTGACATAGCAGCTCTGCTCAAGGGCCAAGTGGACGGCGTCCTGTACGCCACCATGTATCACCGCCGTCTGGCCCTCCCCGACAACCTCAACGGAGTCCCCGCGATCCTCGTGGACTCTGAAGACACCAACCAATCAATCTCATCAGTCATCCCTGACGAAGCCGGTGGAGCGACGGCCGCGGTCATGACACTGATCGACGCAGGACACCAAAGGATCGGCATGATCAACAACACCGATGACGTCCCCGCCACCCACTCCCGCCTGCAAGCCTTCAAGGACACGATCTCAGATGCCGGGCTGACGTTCCATACGGATCTGGTCGAAGCCGAACATTCAGAAGTTCCCGGGGGCTATGAGGCTGCTCTGCGGCTTTTGACGCGGAAGGACCGGCCCACCGCGATCTTCTGCTACAACGACCGCATGGCCATGGGCACCTACCGAGCCGCCAGCGAGCTGGGCCTCAACATTCCGGAAGACCTCTCCGTGGTTGGCTTCGACAACCAAGAGCTGATCGCTGAAAACCTTTACCCAGCGCTTACCACCGTCTCACTCCCGCACTACGAAATGGGTGCCTGGGCCGCCGAGAACCTGATCGACGCCATCGAGGGTAAGACGGACCTGGCCCTCATGGCGCTCCACCCGACCATCCTGGACTGCCCGCTGGTGCGGCGCGAT
>NZ_JAKFFD010000141.1:0-33324 GCF_036675385.1 Pseudarthrobacter sp.
GATCCCGAGCGTCAGATCGAACTCGCGTTCAGCGCGGACCTGACCCGGGGAATCGCGGGCGGCGAGCCGTGGATCCTGATGGAACATTCGACGTCGGCCGTCAACTGGCAGCCGCGCAACCAGCCCAAGATGCCCGGCGAAATGCTGCGCAACTCCCTGGCCCATGTGGCCCGTGGAGCGGATGCAGTGATGTTTTTCCAGTGGCGGCAGAGCTTCGCCGGGTCCGAGAAATTCCACTCCGCAATGGTCCCGCACGGCGGCCGCGACACACGGGTGTGGCGCGAGGTGGTGGAGCTCGGGTCTGCCCTGAAGCGGCTCGCATCGGTGCGCGGCTCGCGGGTGGAATCCCGCGTGGCGATCGTGTTCGACTACGAAGCCTGGTGGGCCAGCGAAATCGACTCCAAACCGAGCGAGGACGTGAAGTACCTGGACGTGCTGCGGGCGTTCCACCGGTCGCTGTTCCTGCGCGGGATCGCGGTGGATATGGTCCATCCTTCTTCGTCCTTGGAGGGCTACGGCCTGGTCCTGGTGTGCACGCTCTATTCGGTGACGGACGCAGCCGCTGCCAACATCGCTGCTGCCGCGCGGGCCGGAGCCACGGTGCTGGTGACGTATTTCAGCGGGATTGTGGACGAGCAGGACCACGTCCGGCTGGGCGGCTACCCCGGCGCTTTCCGGGAGCTGCTGGGGATCCGCGTGGAGGAATTCCACCCGCTGCTGGCCGGCGGGCATTTGAAGCTGAGCGACGGCGGGGTCTCGTCCGTGTGGAGCGAGCACGTCCACCTCGCCGGCGCTGAGGCGGTGCAGACTTTCACCGAGTATCCGTTGGAGGGCGTGCCGTCGCTGACGCGGCATGCAGTTGGCTCCGGTGCTGCCTGGTACCTGGCGACGTTCCCGGACCGCGACGGCATCGAAGCGGCCGTGGACCGGCTGCTGGCCGAGTCCGGCGTCGCTCCCGTTGCCGCCGCCGACCGCGGTGTGGAACTCGTACGTCGACGGGCCGACGACGGCGGCAGCTTCCTGTTCGCGATCAACCACTCACGCTCAGCCGCGGCGGTGGAGGCCGCCGGCGTTGACCTGCTGACGGGCGCGGCGTTTGCGGGGACTGTTGCGGCCGGTTCCGTTGCGGTGATCGCGGAGGACTGACGCGGGGTGCGGTGGCGGCTCGATAGATGCAGCATGGAACTGAAGGAGTCAGCTGGCCGCACACACACAGACCTGCCGCGCTAGACCTGCGCAGCAGGCCGACCACAGGTTAGCCCTTCACCCCCGTGCCGGCGATTCCTTCGATGAACTGCTTCTGCGCAAGGAGGAAAACAATCAGGATCGGGATCACCGTGAGCGACGCGGCTCCGAGCTGGGTGGTCCACAGCGGCTCACCATACCCGTCCTGATACCGCGTGATTCCCAGCGCCACAGTAAATTTCTCCGGGGTTGTCAGGAAGATCAGCGGTTCAAAGTACATGTTGAACGACCGTAGGAACGTAAGGATTGTGACCGCCGCGATCGCCGGCCGCGCAAGCGGGAATGCGATTCGCGTGAAGATGCCCACTCGCCCCAGCCCGTCCAGTCGAGCGGCCTCCTCAAGTTCCCCTGGCAGCGACAGGAAGTACTGCCGGAAGATGAACACCGACACCACCGAGGAGGGACCAAGCAGGGGCATCAGGATGAGCGGCCAATGGGTGTCGGTGAGCCCTATCGCGTTCACCGCCGTGAAGATCGGGATGATCGTTACTTCACTGGGCACCATCATGGAGGCAAGAAGGATCACAAACATGGTGTTACGGAACGGAAACCGCATCCGCGCAAACGCGTAGCCCGCCAGCCCCGATACGGCGAGCGATCCCGCCGTTACGATGAACGCGATGTACAGCGAGTTCCCGTACTGCTGCAGGAACGGCTGAGCCGTGAAGATCTTCGCAAACCCATCCAGCGTCCACTCCACCGGCCAGAGCCTGGGCGGCTGCGAGAAGATCTCCGACGTCGGCTTGAACGAGCTGAAGATCATCCAAACCGTCGGATAGATAAACGGGATCGAGAGGAGGACGAGGATCGCATAGAGCACCACGGTGTTAATCCGACTGCGGGCGCGCGATCCGCGCGAATCGCGGTTTGCCTTGGTTTTTCGTGGAGGCGCTACCCGGAACGAGACAACGGCTTCAGGGGCCTCCGGAGTCTGGACCTCAGAAATTTCAGTTTTCATCATTAACCCACTTCTTGCGCGACATCCACTGCACCATGGTCAACACGAGAATCACGGTGAAGAGCACAACGCCGATGGCACTGGCATACCCGAACTGCTGCTGCTGAAACGCGGTCTGGTATAGGAAATATGGCAAGATCAGCGTCGAGTCGGCTGGTCCGCCCTGGGTCAGCAACTGGATCGGTGCGAACACCTCCAGCGAACCGATGGTGGTGAGAATGCCGGCGAGAAGGACCGTCGGCGAGATCATCGGCAGCGTGATGGAAAAGAACGACCGACGCGGCCCCGCCCCATCCAATCGTGCGGCTTCCTTGATCTCCCCCGGAACCCCCTGCAGCGCCGCGAGGAACAGCACCATGTTCATGCCAACCCCCTTGAACACCTGGATAACAACAACCGACGGAAGCGCCGTCGCCGGACTGGTCAGCCATCCGGCGCCGTCAATGCCAAACATCGCAAGCATGCCGTTGAGACCGCCCTCCGGAGCGAGGAGGAAGTTCCAGACGATCGACCAGGAGATGATCGACACCACAACCGGCGAGAAGAAAAACGCACGGAAAGTGGCTATGCCGCGCATCCGATTGTTGAGGAGCAGCGCGAGGCTGAGCGCAAGAACAAGATTAAGCGTGACGATCCCGGCACCAAAGAGGAAACTCGACCGGAGGGAGTTATAGAACCGCTGGTCGCCAAACAGTTGGGTGTAGTTGTCAATCCCAATGAAGTTAAAGGTGCCGGTGAGCGGAGTCCATTCGTTGAGGCTGTACCAGATGACCGCGATGAAAGGGATGATACCGAGCACCAGAACACCGATGAACTGTGGGGCGACGAACGCCAGTCCTATCCAGCGGTCGCCTCCATCGAGGCGCCGCCGGACCGGGCGAGTCATCGCCCGCGTGCGGGTTGCGGACGACACAGTGCGTCAGCGTCCGAGGACGGGCTGAGCGGCATTGCAGACGGCGGAGGTCGCGGCTGCGACATCTCCACCAGTCCACACCGAATCAAGAGCCGAGCTCACAAGACCGGTCACCCGCGAGTAGACGGGACTCGAGGCCTTGACGGTTGCGTCGGGAACCACGTCGATGATCGCCGACTGGATCTGTCCCTCGCTGAGCTTCGGGGCGGCGGCCGAGAGCGTCTCAATGTTCATGAGTGACTTGCGAGACGGCGGGAAGTAGGTGGCGAGCTTCTCCGAGTTCACGGCGTTTGTGAAGTACGCCAGAAAGTCGGTCGAGGCATCCACGTGCTTGCTCTTCGCCACCACACCGATGCCGGCCTGGCCGATCACACCCTGCTTACCATCCGGGCCCGCGGGCAGCGGAAGGAAATCCCACTCGAAGCTGTCGTCGAGGGCACCCGATGCGCTGAGCTGCGCCACGCTGAACGCGACGTTGCCTGTGGCAAAAACCGGGTTCTGCGCCACCGTGGTGACGGCGGGCATGGCACCGCGATCGGTCTGGGTCTGGAACCAGGAGAGGAAATCAACCATCGCGGGTTTGCTGAACGTGCAGCTGGTGGAGTCATCCGTCCAGGGTGCGGCGCCCCACGATGCCCAAAGCGGGGTGAGGTTGTCCCAAGTAGTCGGCGAGAAGGAGGGAACAACCAATCCAGAGTTCCCTGTGGTCGCCTTGACGGCCGCTGCGATGTCGGCGATCGTGTCCCAGGTGTACTCACTCGTGCCCACGAGTGCTGACACGTCCGGCTGTCCGGCTGCTTTGAGGATGTCACGGTTCACGTACATTGCGAACGGGCTGTTCGAGAACGGGTAGGCGTAGAGAGCGCCCTCCTTCTCCCAGAGCGCGGTCGCACTCGGCAAGAGGTCGTCGAGGTTGTAGCCATCGGCGCTCTTGAAAGTGTCGGTGAGGTCTGCGAGAACTCCACTCTGAATGAATTCCGGGGCGTTCGCCTCGGGGATCCAGGCAAGATCCGGAACGTTGCCGCCGGCGATGCGGGTGGTGAGGCCGGCTATGTAGTCCTGGTTAGTGATCGTCTCGAAAGTGATCGAGTTCACCTCGCTGTTATCGGCGAGGTAGCCTTCGGCGATCTTGTCGAACAGTGCGAGGTGGTCCTTGTTTGCCGACCAGACGGCCATCGTTAGGTCCACAGGGCCACCGTTCGCGGCACCCGGTGGGCTACAGGCTACGAGTGATGTTGCTGTAATAGCGAGGACGCTAAGGAGGGCAACCCTCCGGGACGGCAGATTCATGAGCAGGTACTCCTTCGTACAAGGGCCGAGGACGACCTCGGCGCCAACTGCTCACCGGTGTCGAGAATCATGCTATCAACGATTCCCGACAATACAAGAGAAATTTCTCGATAGTTATCGAACGCGGGGTTCGCCGACTGAACCGCGCACCACAAGCGTTGTCGCCAACTCGGTGTGACGCGCCATCGGCTCTTCCCCTAGGAGGAGCTGCCGCGCGACGCGCACCGCATGTTTGCCCATCTCCTCTGACGGCTGCCGAACACTGGTTAGCTGAGGCGCCGTCATCCGCGCAACAATCTGGTCGTCAAAGCCGATCACACTGAGGTCCTCAGGCACGCGCACGCCTTGGCGCCGCGCAGCCTCGATTACCCCGGCGGCCTGAAAATCGCTCGCGGCGAAGATCGCGGTGGGCGGGTTGGGGAGACTCAGGAGTGTGGTGCCGTCGGCCAGGCCGGAGTCGTAGGAGAACTCGCCGTGTCGGATCAGCTCCGGATCCGCCGGGATGCCGCGCGCACCCAGAGCGGCGAGATACCCGTGCTGCCTGGCGAGGGACGACTGGGTATCGGCAACACCGGTGAGCATCCCGATCCTGCGGTGGCCCGCTGCAATGAGGTGCTCGGTAGCTTCTAGTCCGCCCGCCCAGTTGGTGGCACCAACACTGTAAGACACGTCATCCGGACGAGTGTACGGATCCACCACGATGAGCGGAATTCCGAGCAGGCGGAAGCGGGCGCGCTGGTCTGCGTCCAGCGTCGGTCGCACGGCCACGACGGCCGTGCGGCCGCCGCCGAGGTCATCGATCCACCTCAGATCCGTGTCGTCCGGATGCACCGAGATCACAAGATCAAGATCATGCGCTTGCGCCTCGGCCGCCGCGCCGCGAAGGACGTCGAGCGTGAGGGGAGAGTTCATGGTGCGCGTGAGAAATGTGATGCGCTCCTGAGGCGCAATGTGGCGCCGCTTCAGCGGCACATAGCTGCTCTCGGCCAGCAGCCTTTCGACGCGCTTTCGCGTGGCTGCAGCGACATCGGGCTGCCCGTTTGCAACCTTCGAAACGGTGGAGATAGAGACCCCCGCTTGCTCAGCAATATCCGAGAGCGACGCTGTTGCACGCTTCTTCGCGCTCATGGCGCTCCTTCCTTCACGGGTGACTGCATCGAGTCTAATGCCGCGTCGAAAGACTTGACGCTCTACGATACTCGTGCAATTATTCTCGGGAATTAGAGCATAAATTCGCGATAAATATTGAAAGGCTGATGATGACCGAGCAAGACACCGAAATCCTGATCGTGGGCGGAGGCGTTGGCGGTGTCTCCGCAGCCCTCGCGGCACTGGAGCGCGGACGGCGCGTTGTCCTCACGGAGGAAACGGACTGGCTCGGTGGGCAGCTCACGACACAGCTGGTGCCGAGCGACGAGCACATCCGTGTCGAAACGACCGGACGCAACGCGAGCTATGCACGATTCCGCGATCTGCTGCGCTCCCACTACCGCGACTTCTATCCGCTCACCGACGAGGCGGCCGCCGACGCGCATCTCAACCCCGGTGCCGGCTGGGTCAGCCCGGTCTGCGTTGAGCCTCGCGTGATCCTCTCGGTGATCGACGGCCTGCTTCGCCCCTTTGTCTCGGCGGGGCAGCTAACCATCCTGCTCGAGACACGACCCGTCTCCGTTGCCACGTCCTGGGACCGCATCGACGCGGTCACGTTTGAGACCGCAGACGGTGCCGAGATCGTGGTCTCGGCGTCCGTTGTGCTCGACGCGACGGAACTTGGCGATCTGCTGGAGCTCGGTGGCGTGGAGCACGTGACCGGTCGTGAGTCCCGCGAACAGACTGGTGAGCCGAGCGCCGCCGATACGGCCGACCTGCTCGACATGCAGGGGGTGACTTGGTGTTTTGCCATAGATCATCGAGACGGCGAGGATCACACGATCGATCGCCCCGCCCGTTATGAACACTTCCGCGACTGGCGGCCCTCGCAGCTGCACGGCGAGCGGATTCTGGGCTTCGGGCGGGCACCGGAGCACTCCGGCGATCCCGCTCGGGCGTATCTGCTCACGCCGAACCCCGACGATGACCCGTCTGGGATCGACGTGGACCACCGCAACATGGGCGCAGCGCCGGAGCTGTGGACGTACCGTCGCATTCTCGCTCGTCGGCAGTTCCAGCCCGGCTTCTTCGCCAGCGACGTCACGATCGTCAACTGGCCCATGAACGACTACATCGGCGGCCCACTCTTTGGCACCCCGGATGCGGCAGAGCACCGAGCCGCGGCGAAGGAACTGAGCGAATCCCTGCTTTACTGGCTGCAGACCGAGGCACCTCGCCCCGATGGTGGCACCGGATGGCCGGGATTGCGTCTTCGTCCCGATATCGCCGGCACGGCCGATGGCTTCGCCAAGGTGCCCTACTACCGGGAGTCGCGGCGTATCCTGGCCGAGCGGACGATCGTGGAGCAGGACTTCTCCGTTGAGATCCTCGGCGACAACCCGGCGGTCTCGTATCCGGACTCGGTGGGCGTCGGCCACTATTTCTGGATTGATCGGCATCCCTCCACCGGTGGACATCCCGGCGGGGGTGGACGACCGCAGCCGTTTGAAATCCCGCTCGGCGCGCTCATCCCCCGCCGCGTCGACAACCTCCTCGCAGCCGCGAAGAATATCGGCACCACGCAGATCACAAATGGCAGCTATCGGCTGCAGCCAGTCGAGTGGTCGATTGGCGAGGCCGCGGGCGCGATTGCGTCGTTTGCGGTGGCGGGCGCCATCACCCCGCGGGCGGTTCGCAACGATGAGCGCCTCCTCGCCACATTCCAGGACGACCTGGTTGCCCATGGGGCACAGCTGCGCTGGGACCCGGCGCTGCGCTGGTAGTTTTCGACGCGCCATCCGGCGCGGCGTTCAAAAAAGAGAGAGGACCGTCGATGACGACGTCTGACCAGGTGCCCGGTGCAATCCAGCCCATTCTGACGCGGAGGGGGTTGATCATCGGCGGATTTGCCGCCGCGTCGGTCCTCACTCTTTCGCCTCCCGGGCGGCTGTCGCCCGCGGCGGCCACCACGGCCGGTGGCGCATTGCCCTTAGTGCAGGAACTCGCCACCCCTTCGGATCGAACCGCCTTTGATCCCGTGGAACAGGTGCTGGCCGACTACCTTGTGATCGTGGCGGCCATGGCCAACGACATCGTCACCGATGGCGGTCCGATGCACGGATGGATGTCGGGCGGATGGTGGCGCACACCTTCGGAGCCCTTTAACGCTCGTGTTCAGGAGCACGTTGCCACGCTCGCCTGGTTCTATGCGAATGCGCGCAGTTGGAACCCCTACGCTGGTGACCCCGCACTGCTTGCCCGACTCGATGCTGCGATCGGGTTCTATCTCGATCTCCAACACAGCGACGGGTCCTGGCCTGAGTATTCGGCCGTCGAACACAGCAGGGCAGCGACGGGCTTTGGTCTGGTGTCGCTCACGGAGGCGTATCGGCAGTTGGAGGCCGCATCCGTGCTCCCGGCTCGACGAACACAGATGGAGGATGCTCTGCGCCTGGCCGCGTCCTGGTTTCTCGATCTGAGCAATTCGACCACGTGGGGCACACCAACAACCATCATCCGGTTTGCCAATCAGACCATCGCGGGGCTCGTAGGCTGCGCTCATGCCGCCGAGGCTCTTGGCGACAGTGCGCTGACGGCGGCGGTGGATACGGGCATCGGTGTCTTCTCCGCCCGCGCACAAGCGTCCGGGGGATGGTTTTATGAACCAACCGGGCTTGATCTGGCGTACAGCCATGAGGTCCAGGTACCCGATATGGCCGACCTTTATCGGGTCACCGGCGACCAACGGCTGCTCGATATGGCTGAACGGTGGCTCGGGATACTCAGTCTGGTCACCGTGCGTGAGCCCGATGGATCCGGATATATCGGCATGGGTTCGGCATCCGCGCGCACGGGTGGCAGCGTTCCGATCACGGACGCTTTCAGCGACGCGCGGGACCGCACGGCTTTCACCGGGGAGCTTCTCCCGGCTGTGCCAGGGTTTGCTGCGTATCGTCCCAGCGTCAGCACCGTCAATACGGCGCGTGCCCAGTGGGCTGCGTCGACCGATCCGATTGTGGGGCGGGCGAAGCAGAACACATCTCCTCGGCTGTGGATGCACGTTACCGCGAACGCGCCGCTGGCGAGTGCAGCCGACCGCTCGGCGGCGCTTGCCGCCCTGCCCACGATTGCGTCGTCACGGTTCACGGAGGCGCGGACAGGGGTGCTGGGGATGCAGTTTGTGTTTGTCCGGCGCCCGCGCTACTACCTCGCCTCGCTGTTTGGGCAACGCGCGTCGACGAGGGTGCGTAATGGTTCGCAGCTGCTGTGGCACCCGACAATGGGTACGACCATCGTGGGGTTTAACAATGCCGCTGTTGACGATGATTTCTGGGGCACGATTCTCGGTGACGGGGTCGATGAGGCACGTGCGACGCTGACCGCGGCGTTTGCCTCCGGTGGAGCACCGGTCGCCATCACTGGGCTCGGCGCGGTGACGGGCGATTTTAGCATCACCGCGTCCTCCGCGACGGGGATTAAGACAGTCACCGACGTGGCCGACACCGGCTTCACCCGCACCGTCACGGCCCCGTCGGCCGGCACCGAGCAGATCCCGCTGCTGCTTCAACAAGGCGATGCGCTGCAATGGTTGGGCAGTGGCAGTGGGTCCCCGACGTGGGGGCAGAACTCAGCGGCCGCGGCGACGGGGCTGTGCCTCACGCGCAGCGGCGTCAAAATGAAGCTGAAGTGGGGCGCCAGAGAAAACGTGACCCTGACGGACACCGCCCGTACCATCTTCGAAGATGGCGACCGCCGGCAGCACCTCCTGCGAATCCCCCACCCCGGCGCCCTCACCCTGGAGGTGGCTTTCTCGTCCTAACAAACGCACAAAACCCTCCCAGATCCGCGATATGTTTCGGACCTGGGAGGGTTTTGTACGTTTGTTCCGCCGGTTGGAACGCCCCGTACAGTGATCCACCAGTGGACCCACTCGAAGACGATCTCCATCACGTCGGTTTCGGTCTTCAACGCCCCGCTGCGGAACGGTGAATCCTTCGCGACGGCCTCGTTCTTGAACATCCCCATCACTGTCTCGGCCGCGGCATTGTCATAAGCGTCACTCGCTGTTCCTGCGCGGGGTCGCGGTGGATCTGGTCCATCCGTCCGCGTCGCTGGAGGGCTACGGCCTGGTCCTGGTGTGCACGCTCTTCGGTGACTAACGCGGCCGCCGCAAACATTGCCGCCGCCGCGCGGGCCGGAGCCACAGTGCTGGTGACGTATTTCAGCAGGATTGTCGACGGGCAGGCCACATCCGGATGGGCGGCTACCCCGGCGCTTTCCGGGAGCTGCTGGGGATCCGGGTGGAGGGATTCCATCCGCTGCTGGCCGGCGGGCGGTTGAAGTTGAGCGGCGGCGGGGTGTCTTCGGTGTGGAGCGAGCATGTCCACCTCGCGGGGGCCGAAGCGGTGCAGACTCTCACCGAGTATCCGCTGGGGGGCGTGCCGTCCCTGACGCGGCATGCGGTTGGTGCGGGTGATAGTGCGGGCGCTGGTTCCGTTGCGGTGATCGCGGAGGACTGATCCGGCGTAGCTGATCAGAGGAGGGACTCCTGATGCCTTGTGGTCGAGCCGAGTTCCGGTTGTGCCCGCAATTCCAGTTCCAGTTCCACGCCAAAATTCTCGAGTTCCAGGACGACGATGGTGTTCTCTCCGGGTGACAGCAGCGGGCCCGGAACGTAGAGGGTTACTTGGGGTCCCTCCTGCCAGTAGCGGCCAAGCAGTACTCCATTGATCCACAGGAACCCCTTGGCGAAACCGGGCAGGGCAATGAACGTGTCGGCCGGTTCATCGATGAGGAAGGTGGCGGTCGCCAGGCCGTTCGGTGTATGAGTCTCCGGGGTATGTGTCTCCGGGGTGGAGCCGCTTGCTGCGGTCTGGAGTTCTGCAAGCCGGGCCGCGTCGAAATCGGCGAGGGCCACCGGCGTCTGGTCCCAGTGGAACACGTAGCGCTGGTCAATGAGGACTCCCCCCAGGATGCCCTTCCGCTCTCCGTAGCGTGGTCCGTAGTTGATGTAGCCCTGATTCTCAACCACTATTTCGAGCTCCACTTCGGATCCGTCGCCCCTGACGGTTACACCGTCCCAGCCGCTGTTGGCATCCAGCAGACCAACGAATTGCCCGTTGACATGGACATAGGCGCGGTCGTGCAGGTCCACGATCCTGATGGTGGTGTCGCGGTCAGGCAGGCTGGCCTGGGCTCGATACAGGATCATGCCGGCCGGCAGCCCCAGGTCTTCGAAGCTGAGTGGCCGGAGACTCCGTACCGGGGCGGCCGCATGGCGGACCACGTCCAACATCCGTGGCCCGCGGGTGAGTGCAAGCTGCCGGGGGGAAAGTGTGGGCGTCCGGGCGAGGAGCTCGGCTGGTATTTCTTGGCTCCCCGTTCCCAGCCGCAGGAACTCGGCCCGGAGCGCGTGGAACTTCTCGGTCAGTGCACCGTGTTCGGCCACCGGAGCGTCCGAGTCATAGCTCGTCACGGTGGGCTGCAGTTTGGTCCCGTCGTGGTTGCTTCCGGAGCCGAGACCAAAGTTGGTGCCGCCGTGGGCCATGTACAGGCAAATCGAACCGCCCCCGTCAAGGATCTTCCGTATTTCTGCGGCAGCATCCGCGGCGTCGCGGGTGTTGTGCTTCTCGCCCCAGTGGTCAAACCAGCCGTTCCAGAACTCGATATTCAGGAAGGGTTCACCAGGACGGCGCCGTTTCCATATTTCGATGGCCTCGTCCCCGCGGCTCCCCAACGTGGCTGCCGCCAGGGTGCCTTCGATGGCGCCGCCGTCGAGATAATAATCGGTGCCCCCATCCGCGGTGAAAAGCAGCTCGGTAATCCCCCGGTCCAGTAGTGCGTCGCGGTTCCAGCGGATATAGCTGTGGTCATCCCCGTAACTGCCGTATTCGTTTTCGATTTGGACGGCGACGACGGGGCCCCCGTTGGCGGCCTGCTGGCGTTCGATGATCGGGAGAAGGTGGTCGAACCACTCTTCGACCTGGGACTGGAAAACCGGGTCACTGCAACGCAAGGCGATGTCGTCGCGGCCTGTGACCCAGTTCGGCAGGCCTCCGTTGTCCCATTCTGCGCAGATGTACGGGCCAGGCCTGACGATGACGTCCATGCCGAGGCTGCCTGCAAGTTCTATGAAGCGTTCCAGATCGCGCCAGCCGCTGAAGTCCGGCACGTCGGTTGCGCGCGGCTGGTGGAAATTCCAGGCAACGTAGGTATCGACGGTGTTCAGGCCCATAGCCTTGAGCCGGGACAGTCGGTCCTCCCATTGGCCGGGATGGACGCGGAAGTAGTGGATGGCCCCGGCCAGGATTCGGTGGGATCGGCCGTGACGGAAGAATCCGTTCCCGTCGTAGGTGAGCGCGGCCGCTGTTGGGAATTGTCCGAGCTCGGCCATGTTCGATTCATCGCCGAGGTTTGGCCGGGTGGATGTGGTGGTGCTGGTTGTCATTTGACAGCTCCCGCGGTGAGTCCGGCCCGCCAGAAGCGCTGGAGGCACAGGAAGGCGACGATGAGGGGAATGATGGACAGCAATGCGCCGACGACAACCGTCGCTTGCGGTACATTTCCGTTGCTGCCGTTCCACGCAACGAGTCCTACCGTGACCGGTTGCAGGGCCGAGTCGTTCAGCACCATGGCGGGCAGCAGGTAGTTGTTCCATATTTCAACGAAGTTGAAGAGGAAAATCGTGACGAGTGCTGGCGCCATGACGCGAACAGAGATGTCGGAGAAGATCCGGAATTCACCCGCTCCGTCGAGCCGCCCGGCTTCAATGAGCTCATCGGGAACTGACTGCGCAGCAAATACCCGCGAAAGGTATACACCGAAAGGGCTCACGATGCTCGGGAGCAGTACTGCCAGGGGGTTGTTGATCAGGCTGACGTTGCTGAACATCATGAACAGCGGAAGCGTAAACATGATCTTGGGAATCAGTACTGCTGCGAGGATCGTGGAGAAGATCAGGCCGCGGCCCGGAAAACTGTACTTCGCCAGCGCATAGCCGGCCATGGCGGACAAGAACGTCCCGACGGTGGCTCCCAGCCCGGCATAGAGAATACTGTTCAGCATCCAGCGCAGGAAGATCCCATCCCCCTCCGTCATGAGGATGCGGACGTTTTCGATGATGTGGACGCCATCGAACCAGAGCCCGGATCCGGAGAACTGTTCGCCATGCTTTTTGTTGGCGGCAACAACAAGCCACCAAACCGGCAGGAGGAAATAGAGGGCGGAAACGAGCATGACGGCAAGGACACCAACACGGCTGGTCAGGGTAGTTTCGCGATCTGAACTCCTGCCGGGCTTGCTTCGGTTGCTTGGCTTGCTTGGCTTGTTTGGACGGATGTTTGTCGGGGTCGAAACAGTGACCCTGTCCCTAGCGTGCAGAGTCACTTTTCACCTCGGTTGGTGAGCTTGAAGAAGGCAAAGGAGAGGACTCCGACGAGAAGGGCAAGCACCACGGACTGGGCTCCGGCGTAGGCATAGTCCTGGGACTGCACTGCGGCGCGGGCCGACATCAAGGGTGTGAAGGCCGAGTTGATGGAGCCGCCCGAGATTGCCTGGAGGACAGTTGGTTCGTTGAACAGTTGCGCCGTGCCGATGATGGAGAACACAGCCGTGAGGATGATCGCCGGGCGGACCATGGGGATCTTGATGTTCCACGCGATGCGCGCGGGGGACGCGCCGTCGAGCTTTGCAGATTCCAGCACCTCGGCGGGAATGGTCTGGATGGCTGAATAGATGATGATCATGTTGTAGCCGGTCCATCCCCAGGTCACGATGTTGGCCACCGCCCACAGCACCAGCTCCTCGCTCATGAAGGGGATGTCTATTCCCAGTGGTGCCAGCGCGTTGTTGATGGGGCTCGAGGATGGCGAGTAGAGAAAGGACCACATGAGGGCGGCTATGACGCCGGGCACGGCGTAAGGCATGAAGCTGGTCAGCCGGAAGAACGACTTGCCGCGGATCGACTTTGAATCCAGCAGGAGGGCGAGCAACAAGGCAAAGCCCAGCATGAGCGGGACTTGCACCACGCCGAAGACAAGCACGCGCCCCAGGGATCCAATGAATGCCTCGTCAGTGAAAATGCGTCCGTAGTTGAACCATGGGTCGAAAACAGGAGTGGACGGCCCGCCCAGTCCCAAGCCCGATCGCTGGGTTTTAAGGAAGCTCTGCTGGAGGGCAAATCCGATGGGAACCAGGTACATGGCTATGAAGATGATCAGGAACGGTGCCAGGAACATTACGGGCGTGCGGAGGCGTCCGCTGGTTCGTGCCTTTGGCTTGGGCCTGGGCTTCATGCCCGAGGCATGGCCCAAACTGGTCGACGCACTCATGGTGCCTCCCCTTGGTAGAAATCGTGTTTGGCGTTTCAGCGGCAGTGTGGCCGGCCGCGCTCTTGAGGCCGGCCACACGTCGTCGTCGGCCGTCTTCTTGGCCGTCTGTTTACTTGACGCTCAGGCCCTGGGCCTTGAGGGCATCCACTGTCTTGGTTTGCGCGGCGCTGAAAGCGTCGGCGAGTGTTCCGTTACCGGCCCATGCCTTTGAGAGCCCGTCGTCCAGGTCTTTGGTTGTCTGGGGCATGTTGGGTCCCCAGACCCAGCTGGTGTCCACGTTGTTCGAGGCAGCCTTGAAAACGTCAAAGATCTTTTGGCCGCTGAAGTACTCATCGGGCTTGGTCAGGGACGGCAGGTCAAGAAGTGCTTTCGCGGCCGGGTACAGGGCCGCCTCTTCGATCAGTGCGGAGTAGGCGTCCTTATCGGTACTCATCCAGTTGGCGAAGGTCCAGGCAGCCTCAGGAGTGTCGCAGCCCTTGAGCACTGCGGTAGCCGAGCCACCCGCGTTGCCAACTTTGTCCTCCCCGGCAGCCCACTGGGGCATGGGAGCTACAGCCCATTTGCCGGCACCGGCTTTGGCGTCACCCTTGATGACGCCGGCTTGCCACACGGGGCCAACGAGCGTGGCAATGGAGCCGTCACCCAGTCCCTTGAACCAGGCAGGATCGTACATGGGTGCCTCGCTGATGACCTTGGCGTCCACCAGACCTTGCCAGTAATCGGCCACCTTCTTGTTGGCGTCCGAGTCGAGCGAAACGTCCCAGCTGTCGCCGTCGATACCAAACCACGGAGCTCCGGCCTGCCAGGCCAAGCCGGCGTAGTCGTAGTTCAGGTAAGGCGAAGAGATGGATATATTGCTGTCCGCGGCCTTGAGCTTCTCAGCGGCCTGCTTGTATTCGTCCCACGTTGTGGGCACTGCGACGCCGTGCTGGGCAAAGAGCTCATTGTTGTAGAACAGCGCCATCGGAGCGGTGTCAACAGGTGCGGCATAGACCTTTCCGCCGGGGCTCACCGCCTTCCAGGTCCAGTCAACGTACTCGCCCTCGTTCTTACTGGCGTAGCTGGTGACGTCTTCCAGGGCGCCCTGGGCCGCGAAACTTGTCAGGGTTTCATACCCAACCTGTCCCAGGCAGGCCGCGCTGTCGGCTTTGACCGCATTGAGCATTTTCTCGTAGCCGCCCTTGGCACCTGGCTGGACCTCTTCGTAAACGACTTTGATGTCCGGGTGGGAGGCGTTGAAGGCCTTGACGGCGTCAGCGTAGCCAGGCGCCCAGCCCCAGAATTTTACTTCCTGAACGCCTGCGGGCGAACCGGACGTTGCCGGCTCACCGCCTCCCCCGGTGCCGCACGCCGTCAGGGCCAAAGCTCCGACTGCGGCCACACCCGCAGCCCAAATGGTTGACTTTTTCATTTTTTCTCCTTGTGACCGCAGCAGGACAGCCCGAACGGGCCGAAGTGACTTGAGTGGCAGAAAGCGGAACGGGTTCCAGATTCGTTTGCCGGTGGGTACCGACGAAGCTGGCCGGTCCCTGTAAGTGACGAGTATTACACGCAATGTTACCCATAACAACCCCCAATCGATAAGAGTTTTCGATCGTTTGTGCGCCAACAGGGTTACGGATAACAACTGACTTATACTGGCTGGGAGGCTAAAACTAGGGGGCAAAAGTGACAGCACAGGCGGGACGACGCGGTACAGCCATGCGCGATGTAGCTCTGGCTGCGGGGGTATCGGCACAGACTGTTTCCAGGGTTCTCAGCGGCCATCCCAACGTTCAGGAGAGCACCCGCGCGAAAGTCCTGGCGGCGGTCGAACGGCTGGGATACAGGCTCAACCACATGCCCCGCGCCCTCGCAACAGGGCGTTCCATGACAGTCGGGTTCATTACCCTTGCATCAAGCTTTTACTCCCGGGCCGCTTTGGCCCTGGGAGTTGAACAGGCCGCCCGGGAGTCGGGCTATACCGTCAACACGGCCACCACGGCCTCACTGGATGCAGCGGCGGTGGGTGTGGCCATCAACAGGCTCATTGAGCAGGGCGTTGACGGCCTGATTATTGCTGTCCCCCTCATCGATCTCGACGAGCCGCTGGAAAAGCTCATCCGCGTTCTGCCCACGGTCACACTGGACGGATCCGGCACTTCGTCGGCAGACGTTGTCGCAATAGACCAGTCCGTCGCTGTCCGCCTCGCGACCGAGCACCTCCTTGGCCTTGGACATCGCACCGTCTGGCATGTGGCCGGACCGCCCCAATGGTCGGATGCCATCAGCCGCGTTGCCGGCTGGCGGGCGGCGCTGACGGAGGCAGGACGTGAAGTTCCCCCGGAACTCTACGGAGACTGGTCCCCCGAATCGGGCTACCGCAACGGCCTCCTCCTGGCCCGGATGCCGGACGTTACCGCTGTCCTGGTTGCAAGCGATGAGATGGCTTTTGGCCTCATGCGGGCAATGAGCGAGCTGGGCCGGCGCATACCTGAGGACGTTTCAGTGGTGGGAATCGACAACATTGCCCTGGCCGCCTACGCGAATCCGCCCCTCACCACGGTGAGCCAGTCCTTCGAGCAGACCGGACGTCGGGCCGTTGTGCACCTGCTGCGTCAGCTGCAGGAGCCGGGGACCACTTTCGAACCCGAAGTCGTGGCACCGGAGCTGATCATTCGCGCCACCACCTGCCCTCCCGGACGTTGATCTTCGGCTCTACGTAGGCCTGGCCTCCTCCTCGGCTCTGCACGGTCCGTCCGCATCCTTCGAACGCGACCCCCTTGCCAAATGAGTTTTTGACCCGCACTCTTTTAACGATGCAAGCACATGAGCGATATCGCCCCTAAAAAATCGTTAAGGATCATTTATGTCCAATATTTTGTCACCGCGGCGGCTCACCAGTTTGAGCTTGGCGTGTGTTTTGGCCTCCGCTTCCCTGCCATTCCTGTCGATCTCAGCTGCGCAAGCTGCGCCGTTGCCGGGAACCGAAACAATCACGTCCGATCAGATTTCCGTTTTGGTATCCGCTTCGTTTCCACAGGTGGTGACGTACACGGATGTACGCACCGGCGCCATGCTTCACGGCACCGCAGAGCAGCTGAACACGATCACCATCAACGGCACGGAACATCTGGTTTCGACGACGTCAGCCAAGACCGACGCCGGGTCGGTGAACTATGTCATGACTGTTCCCGGAATGGGTGGCATCACGCTGGAGGCCCGCCTCTCAGTAGAGGGGAGCGCCGTCAACTTCAACGTTACGAAAATCAATGACACAGCGGAGAACAAGGTTTCGACGCTGCAGCTGCCCAAGCTGAACCTTGCAACTGTGTCCTCTGCTGAACCCGCCGCGCAGGTCTCTGCTGCCGACCTTTCAGTGGACCGCGGCGCCACCGGTGATGAATTTATTCCGGTAACCGGTGCAACTCCCCTGGATGCTGTTGCCAAGAGTTCCGCCTACGTGCTTGCGAACACTTCCCAAATCGCAGCCGCGTTCGAATCCAACTCCCTTTACGACACTTCCTCCGGCCCCGGCGCCAAGGACAAGGGGCGCTTTTGGCGCCAAGCCGTCAGCGACGGTGCCGGCGGGGTGAAAATCGGCGTTGCCAGCGGACAGTGGCTCTACAGGACCGCCGGTTCCGACCAGACCGAGGAACTGCCGTGGACACGGGTGGCCATCACCACGGACGCCAACGCAGATTCCGTCGTTGACTGGCAGGACGCGGCGATCGCCATGCGATCGATTGAGGTCAAGGCCTTCAAGGGCGAACAGACACCTGACAACGTCATCACCCACATCCCGTTCAACTTCGCTTCGCAGGCGACCCACCCGTTCCTGCGGACCCTCGATGACGTCAAGCGCATCTCCCTGGCCACCGACGGCCTCGGCCAGGTGGCCATGCTCAAGGGCTTCACCAGCGAAGGCCACGACTCGGCCAACACGGACTATGGCGACAACTTCAACACCCGGGCCGGCGGCCTTGAAGACCTCAACAAGCTTGTCTCGGCAGGCAAGGCATGGAATGCCTCCTTCGGCGTCCACATCAACGCCACAGAGATCTACCCCGAGGCCAAGTCCTTCAGCGAAGATCTCCTGACGGCGGACAAGCGCCTCGGCTGGAACTGGCTGGATCAGTCCTACACGATCAACCAGCGCCAGGACATCAACTCCGGCAAACTGGCCCAGCGCATCAAGGAACTCGCCGACGCCACCGACGGCAACCTCGACTTCGCCTATGTGGACGTCTACTACGAATATGGCTGGCTCGCCGAGACCATCCAGAAAGAACTCATCAAGAATGGCTTCCGCGTTGGTTCCGAGTGGGCCGACAAGCTCGCCCGCAACAACACCTGGTCGCACTGGGCCAATGATGAGAAGTACGGCGGCAGCACCAACAAGGGCGTCAACTCGCAGATCCTGCGCTTCATCAACAACACGCAGTCCGACGTCTGGAACCCGGACGCCAAGCTGGGCGTCTCGCACATCGTGGAATTCGAAGGCTGGACGGGCCAGAACGATTACAACGCGTTCTACAACAACATCTGGACCGCCAACCTGCCGGCGAAGTACCTGCAGCACCACGAGATCACCAAGTGGACCGCCGACCGCATCGACCTCGCCGACGGCGTGGCAGTCACTGGCAACACGGCCGCGGCACGCGACATCACGGTCAACGGCGTCTCCGTGCTCCAGGGCGACAAGTACCTGCTCCCCTGGGCCTCCACGGCGGGCGGCGCACTGGACAAGCTCTACCACCACAACCCGGCCGGCGGCAGCACCACCTGGACGCTCACCGACGCCTACCGCAACGCGACCAGCCTCCAGCAGTTCAAACTGACGGACAGCGGACGCATCAAGGTGGCCGACATCCCGGTGGTCAATGGCCAGGTCACCCTCGCCGCAGATTCCGGCCAGCCCTACGTGCTGACCGCCAACGCCGCCACCGTCAGCGTCCCCGCCGACGCCTCCTTCGGCGAAGGCACCCGGATCAATGACCCCGGCTTCAACGCCGCGGACCTCAACAAGTGGAGCCCAACAGGCACGGCCGCGATCGTCCGCGATGCAAAGGGCCGCCGCTACGCCGAACTCGGCGCCGGCGCATCCTCCATCTCACAGCAGCTGCTGCCGTTCAAGGCCGGCACGTATTCCGTCAGCGCCGTCGTCGAAATCGAGCCCGGCCAGACGCGCCCCACCACCTTGGAGGTGCAGGTTCCCGGAGGCAAGACCGAGACCATCACCGTGGACAGCTCCAACGCGACGAACTTCGTCGCGGCCGATGAAAAGACCGGCACCAACTTCCAGCGCCTCCGCGTGCTCATCGATGTCCCCACGAACGGCACCCGCCCCACTATCAGCTTCCAGGCAGGCGACGGCACAGCGAAGGTCCGCGTGGACGACTTCCGGGCCGTGGAAACGAAGCGTGTTCCCACCACCGGCGTCCTCAGTGAGGACTTTGAGAACGTTGACCAGGGCTGGGGACCGTTTGTGAAGGGCAACGCCGGCGGTTCCACCGATCCCCGCACGCACCTCACCGAACGCAACGCACCCTTCACCCAGAAGGGCTGGAACACCAACGTCATCGACGAGGTCCTGGGCGGCACCTGGTCGCTCATCGCCCACGACGAAAACCTCGCCCCCAACGGCGGCCCCGGCATGGTTTACCGCACCACCGGCCATACCGTGCCGTTCCAGGCAGGCCACAAGTACAAGGTCTCCTTCGACTACCAGAACTCCAAGGCAGGGCAGTACGCCTGGGTTTCCGGCTACGATTCCCAGGCAGGTCCGGCAGTGACCGGAAGCCAGCCCCTCGGCGAGCAGACCACCTCGGCACGCTTTGAGCAGGTCCTGGACACCGGCTTCTGCGGCGACTACTTCGTCGGCCTGCAGCGCACCGGTTCTTCGAACGGTTCGGACTTCACCCTGGACAACCTCCTGGTCGAAGACCTCGGCGCGTCCGAGGCCGTACCGGCCTGCGCCCAGCTCAGCGCGGCCCTCCAGGGCGACGTGGTGCAGCAGGGCAAGGCCCAGGACTTCGTGACCACGTTCGTTTCCGATGAACCGGCCGCGATCGCGGACCTGGCCGTGGAACTCGAACTGCCGCAGGGCTGGACGGCAACCCGGGCCACTCCCGCCACCGCCGCCACGCTCCCCGCCGGCGGACGCCTGGCCACCACGTGGAAGCTGACCGCCCCGGCGGATGCCGATGGCGACTACACCGTCAAGGCCACGGCCCGCTACTACACCACCACGGAGCCGGCCGGTGCCCGCACCATCAGCACGAGCACCTCGGTGCGCACGCTGCCCAAGCCGCCGCAGGCCTC
This sequence comes from Pseudarthrobacter sp., assembly GCF_036675385.1. Taxonomy (NCBI): domain Bacteria; kingdom Bacillati; phylum Actinomycetota; class Actinomycetes; order Micrococcales; family Micrococcaceae; genus Pseudarthrobacter; species Pseudarthrobacter sp. Next base: position 20,129 of record NZ_JAKFFD010000141.1, read on the forward strand.
GGTCTTCGCCAGCGACCACCCGTGGGTGAGCGCCACGAACGGCTGGGGCCCGGTGGAGAAGGATATGTCCAACGGCGAGCAGGGCACCGGCGACGGCCGCCCGCTGAAGCTCAACGGCACGGCCTTCGCGAAGGGCCTCGGCGCCCACGCCAACAGCACGGTCCGCTACTACCTCGGCGGCTACTGCACCTCCTTCACGGCCGTGGTGGGCATCGACGATGCCCAGGCAGCACGCGGCAGTGTGAAGTTCTCCGTGGTGGCCGACGGCGCCACGAAGGTCACGACCCCCGTCCTGGCTGCGCTGAGTGCCCCGCTGCCGCTCACCGTGGATGTCACGGGCGCCGCCTACGTTGACCTGGTGGCCAACGATTCAGGCGACGGGAACGGCAACGACCACGCCGACTGGGCGGAGGCAAAGTTCACCTGTTCCAGCACCGCCACCGCCCCGCCTGTGACGCCGTCCGCCGGAGAACTCTCCGGCACGGTGTTCGCCTCCGACCTTCCCTGGGCAAGTTCCACCAACGGCTGGGGACCGGCGGAGCGCGACATGGCCAACGGCGAGAGCGCGGCTGGCGACGGTCCCGCGATCAAGCTCGATGGCCGGAGCTATGCCAAGGGAATCGGCGTGCATGCCAACTCCAGCGTCAGGATCAACACCCAGGCAAAGTGCCAGTCCTTCGAGGCCACGGTGGGTGTTGACGACATCAAACTGAACAAGGGACTTCACGGCTCCGTGATTTTCATTGTCAAGGGTGACGGCGTCGAGTTGTACCGAAGCCCCGTCGTCAGCGCGGACACCGCGGCGTTGCCGCTGAACGTCGATATCACCGGACGGCACGATGTCGAGCTCATCGCCTACAGTAACGGCGATGATACGGGCGACGACTGGGCAGACTGGGCAGAAGCAAGGTTCGTCTGCAATACGTAAACAAGAACAGAACGCAAAACGCTCGGCTGGGGTACCCAGCCGAGCGTTTGTGTAATGCGGCCGGGCACCGGCTGCGTCTAGATCACCGCGGCCTGCAGCCCGGAAAGCTTATGAAGCGACGGACACTTTGGTTCCCGTGGCTTCGAAGGCGGCCCGATCCTTAGCCGAAATGCCCGCATCCGTGAGCAGCCGCGCGAACGTATAGCCGGCCATGGTTGCAAAGGCTCGCTTGCCGACTTTGGAGGAATCAGCGAGTACGTAGGACACCGCTGCCCGGCGGGCCATCAGGACGTTGATTGCGGCTTCGCCTTCGTCGGAGATTGTGGGACCCAGGACGGGATCGATGCCGTTGACCCCAATGAATGCCATGTCAAGGGCGATCCGGTCCATCAGGAGCTCGGTGTACGGACCGACGAGTTCGTAGGAGCGCGGACTCAGGATCCCTCCGGTGACCATAACCTTGATGTTTGGCCGGACCGCCAGGCGTGCCGCAATATTTATGGCATTAGTTACCACAGTCAACATCGGACGGTCCGATCTCACGCTGAGGTCCGGGCGGGTGGCCAGCACCTGGGCAAGGGCCGTCGTCGTGGTTCCTCCCGAAAGGCCAATGACCGACCCCGGCATAACAAGGGCGGAAGCTGCCAGGGCGATACGTTGCTTGGCTTCGGCGTTGTCGTCCCGGTTGTAGCGCCCAGGCAGGTCGTAGGCCACCGAACCGGTTGTTGCTCCCCCGTGGGTGCGGGTGAGGAGCTGCTGCTTGGCGAGGCTGTCAAGGTCGCGACGGGCCGTGGCCGGTGAGACACCGAGTTTCTCAACAACCTCTTCGATCTCGATTTCCCCCGACTCGGCGAGCAGATCAAGTATCGCTGCGAGCCGGTCGGTGCGGGTCATTCGAAGCCTTTCAGGCATGGGGCCTGTCCGCGAACAGCCTCAACAGCCGGGAAACTTCCGGCACTAAGGCTGCGCGTCCGGCCTTGAAGTATTTTCGCGAGTCTACAGCCGCCGGGTCTGCGACCAGATACTCTCGGACGGCCCGTGTGAAGAACCCGTTCAAATGGGTGGACACATTGATCTTAGTCATGCCGGCGGAGATGGCGGCGACGATGGCCGCGTCGGAGACTCCTGACGAACCGTGCAGCACGAGGGGGACGTCCAGGGCCGCTTTCAGCCGGGCGATGAGCCTGAGGTCCAGTGAGGCATTTCGTTCCGTCATGGCATGGGATGAGCCGACGGCGACAGCCAGCGAATCCACGCCGGTGGCCGCTACGAAAGCCGCGGCCTCGGCCGGGTCCGTGCGCACACCGGGGGCATGGGCCCCGTCCTTCCCGCCGACCTTGCCCAACTCAGCCTCGATATATACGCCGCGGGCACGGGCATAGTCACTGACGCGACGGGTAGCTGCGACGTTTTGCTCATAGTCCAGCCGGGATCCGTCGAACATCACGGAACCAAAACCCAGGTCAACAGCCTGGCGAGCGAGCTCTTCAGACTCGGCGTGGTCCAGATGTAGGGCAACGGGAACGGATGCCTTGTCGGCGGCAGCCAGCGACGCCAGGGCCAAGGGCTCAAGGCCGCCGTGGAACCTAGCGCAATTTTCGGAGATCTGGAGGATCACTGGAAGTTCGGCTTCCTCCGCTCCCGCAATGAGAGCCTCCAGCGTCTCCAGGTGGACGACGTTGAACGCACCTTGTCCGGCCCAGCGCGTTGCGGCCTGGTCCATCAGCTCGCGGGTGGTGGCCAGTGTCATGGGATCTCCTTCTGGGTCACGATCAGTTGATCGGCAAGTTCTGCGTATTGGGGTGAGATTTCCCCCGCGGCCGGCATAAGGACGGCAGCGGCCGACCATGCGGTCGCGGCCCGGAGAATGTCATCTGGGCTCGAGATGCCCTCGGAAAGACATGTTGCTGCGGCGGCCACGGCTGCGTCTCCGGCGCCTGTGGGATTGCCGCCCAGGCCGTAAGGAAGCCGGGCATGCCAGTACTTGGCCGGATCAGCCGCGTCGAACATCATCATTCCTGCCGCACCGGAACTGACCATCACACGGTGAGCTCCCATCCTGATCAGCTGGCAGGCCGCCACGACTGGGTCGTCTTCGCCCGTGGCCTCCCTCAGTTCGTGATGGTTCGGCTTGACCAGGTCAGCTCCTGCCCTGGCAGCAGACACCAGGCCCGGTCCCGACGTATCGATGATGGCCCGTATACCTGCGTGATGTGCCAACGTCACCAAAGAGGCATAGAAGTCAGGGTCCGCCCCGGAAGGGAGGCTCCCCGATCCGACGAGGATCCCTTCGCCCGGAACGAGGGAATCCTTCACAGCCGCCCGAAGGCACTGCCATTCGGCGGCGCTGAGGTGGTGCCCCGGTTCGTTCAGGATGATGGTGTCAGCCTTCGACGTGTCCACGACCGCAATGCTGCGCCTGGTGTCTGCTTCGACGGGGATTATCCGGTGGGGCATGCCGCTGGATGAGAGTTCGGCCTTGAACTCAGTGCTGGCGGCGCCCGACCCTGCCGGGGCAAGTGCAAGGACCGGAAACCCCAGTTGGTGGGCAACCCGCGCCACGTTGAGGCCCTTCCCTCCTGCCCTGATCAGGGGGGTGGCTACACGATGGGTTGACCCGGGCGTGATCCGCTGGACTCGGTATGTCATGTCCACGGCCGGGTTAGGGGTGACCGTAACTATGCGTTTCATGCTTGTCCTGACTCGGCTGCCAGGAGTGACCGTGCACCCAAGGCGGCACCGATGAGACCGGCGTCCTGGCCGAGTCTGGCTTGGAGGATCTCGGGGCGCCGGTGAAAGGTCAGGTGCTCCCCGACCCTGCGGCGCAGCGGTACCAACAGCTCATCACCGGCCTCGGACAGGCCGCCGCCGACGATGACTGCTTCCGTGCCAAGGACGGTGATGCATTGTGAAACAGTGAACGCCAAGGCGTCGATGGCTTCGTCCCAGACTTGTCTGGCAGCGATGTCGCCGGCCTGCATGCGTGTCAGGACCTCGCTGGCTCCGTCTACGGCATTGCCGGAAATTCGCGTGTACCGTCGGGCGATGGCAGCAGCGGAGCCCACCGATTCCAGGATCTCGGTCCCGGTTCCGGAGGGATCGGGAACCAGCGAATGCCCGAATTCTCCCGCATAACCACCGGCTGTCACCGGCAGTCCGCCGGCAAAAACCGTTCCGGCAATTCCTGTACCGATGATGATCACCACCACATCGTCGAATCCGTGGCCGGCACCAAGCTCGAATTCAGCTATGCCTGCCGAAGTCACGTCGTGGCCGAAGGCGACGGGCAGCCCCAGGCGTTTTTCGCACTCTGCCCTGAACGGGAAGTTGGTCCATCCCAGATTCGCGGAGAAGACACCCACTCCTGCACGCGCGTTCACGATCCCCGGAACGACAAGACCTGCAGCTTTCGCCTGCAGCCCGGGTGAGCGCTCGGAAAGTTCCCTGCTCAGCTCGCGGACCCGGTCCAGGACGGCTTCCGCCGTCCGTGCTCCGTCCCGGGGTGTGGGGACACGCACTACATCAAGCAAGTCACCCGATGCGCTCAGCATTGTTCCTTTGATGTCGGTTCCCCCGACATCAAAAGCCATAACATCGCCCGGGGCAGGTCCGAGCAGGTTTCCTGGCTGCGGCATCAGGTTGGGGACCATGACCTTACCTATCCGGCCGAGGCGGTGGCGGTGGCGGTGGCGGTGGCAGCAAGGATGACGGAGCGTGACAAGTTCCGCGGAACATCAGGGTTCAGGCCGCGCGCCCGGGCCCGTTCCAGCGTGACCTTGTGCACGCGGGCCAGCTGCGCCAGGGGGTGCTGTCCGCCATGGATGTACAGTGCGCCGGTCTCGGCAACGTCGGCCTCGAGCCCGGCCGGCTCATCCCCCAGCAGCCAGACCACCCGTCCCGGTGCGGCGATGGAAATGGGACCGTGGCGGTACTCCATGGCCGAATAGGACTCCGTCCACCCCTGGACTGCTTCGCGCATCTTCAGCCCGGCCTCGTGGGCCAAGCCGACCGTCCACCCGCTGCCAAGGAAGGTGAACTGCTCCGCGTCCAACAGCTCATGCGGAACTTCCGTGCTGACAGCGTCCCGGGCGTCGGCGACGGCCTCGGTCAGGTCGACGCCGAGGTTGGTCAGCAGGTACGCCAGCGCAGCGGTAGCGAACCGCGTCTGCACCACAGATCTTTCGTCGGCGTAAGGCAAACCGATCACTGTATCGGCAAGACCCACCAGGGGCGATTCCAAATCCCCGATCAGGGCCACGGTGGGGACTTTCCCGCGCAGGCCGGCCACCACTTCCAGCACCTCGGAGGTGGTGCCCGAGCGCGTAATTACTACGACTGCGTCGTACGTCCTGGGAGCGCTGTTGTGGTTGAGGAAAGCCTCAGAGGCAGCAAACGCATCCGTCAGTCCTTTGCCAAGACGCTCCCGCATGACCGCATAACTCTGGGCCATGAACCATGACGTTCCGCAGCCGATGACAGCAACGGCAAGCCCGTCCGCGGGCAACAGGTCTTCGGACCTCGATTGGTCGATGGCCCGTGTCCATATGTCGGGTTGGGAGAGCAGTTCCTGCTCCATGAACGTCCCCAGCACGGTCTCAACCATTGTCTTCTCCTAAGCGAACGCCGATCCGGACAGCGCGGTCCAGGATCAGCTTTGAGTACTTATGACTGTTTTACAGCATATACGCTCATGAAATGTCTAGGCAATGATGCTTCCAGATGGACCCAAAACGGAGGGATAAGCGCGGCGAATCGCCAGCTGACACCGCCCAGCACCTTCAGTACTGCTATTCGGCTCGGGCACACGCCAACGGATGGAGCATCAGAATGAGTCAATCTCGTGATGAAAAGTGATTTTTATAAATCAATACAATCATAATCTTGCACATGAGATGTGGATCACTTATGTTGGTTAAACGATTAAAGACCAGCTGTGCACGGCAACGCACGGCCACTAAGCAATCCAGTACCCGAGGAGACGTATGAAATCGACGACGGAAGAACGCCCGGCACCGCCGGTAGTGCGTCGGCCGGGAGGTCAGGCGCCGGAAGCTGGCATACGCAAAGTCAAACCCGGCAAAGTGCCCGCGCAGAGTTTCCGGTCCCGCCTGCGCCGTGACAAGCAGATGCTGCTCATGATGGTGCCGGGGGCGGCGTTCCTGCTGCTGTTCTTTTACATCCCCATCCTGGGCAACGTGATCGCGTTCCAGGACTACCAGCCCTACCTGGGCATCGGTGACAGCCTCTGGGTGGGGTGGCAGAATTTCGTGGACCTCTTCGGCAACCCCGATTTCGTCCATGCGTTCTGGAACACCCTGTACCTGGCTGCCTGGCAGCTCGTCTTCCTGTTTCCTGTACCCCTTGTGCTGGCGCTGGTGGTCGATTCGCTGGTGAGTACCCGGGTCCGCCGGGTCTTCCAGAGCATCGCCTACCTGCCGCACTTCCTGTCCTGGGTCCTGGTCATCGCCTTTTTCCAGCAGATGCTCGGCGGAGCGGGCTTTGTTAACAACACCCTGCGGCAGCTGGGCATGGAAGCCGTGCCGTTCATGACCAACCCGGAAACGTTCCCCCTCCTGGTAGTGGTCCAAATGATCTGGAAAGACGCCGGCTGGGCCATGATCATCTTCCTGGCCGCGATGGCCAGCATCGATAACTCGCTTTACGAGGCGGCAGCCGCCGACGGCGCCGGGCGTTGGCGCCGCTTGTGGCACATCACGCTGCCGGGGCTCCGCCCGGTCATCGTCCTGCTCCTGATCCTGCGGATCGGCGACATACTCTCGGTGGGCTTCGAACAGTTCATCCTGCAGCGCGACGCTGTTGGGGCCGGAGCCGCCGAGGTCCTGGACACATTCACCTACTACACCGGCGTAGTCGGCGGAGGCTGGAGTTCCGGCGCCGCGGCCGGCCTGGCCAAGGGAGTGGTCAGCGCCCTGCTGATCTACGCCGCCAACAAACTTGCCCACCGCTTTGGCGAAGACGGAATTTTTGCGAAGAAGGTCGGCTAGCCAGCCCGGCTACCGGACAAGGAGAGCACACGATGGCAACCACACTATCCACCAAGAAACCCCTGGCCGCGCGCAAGGTCAAGGCACTGAGCTACAACCCCAAGCGCCCAGTCTGGAAAGAGCGGCCCTCGCCCTTCTACCAAACCGTCAAGGCCCTGGTGCTGATCGTCTTCAGCATTTCCATCCTGACCCCGATCCTGCTGGTTGTGTCCACTTCCCTGGCGGACAACGAACAGCTAACGCGGGCCGGCGGCTTCGTCCTCTGGCCCGAGCGGCCCACACTGGAGGCCTACACCACCATCTTCAGGGGCCCCATGGTCATCCAGTCCCTCGGGGTCAGCCTGTTCATCACCGTGGTGGGCACCCTTCTGGCCCTCTTCGTCACCATCACCATGGCGTACGCCACCAGCCGGTCCGTGCTGTTCGGCCGGCCGGTGATCCTGGCGATCCTCTTCACGCTGCTGTTCGCCCCGGGCCTCATTCCGTCGTTCCTGATGATCCGCCAACTGGACTTGCTGGACTCGCTCTGGTCTCTGATCCTGCCCGGCATTTTCGGGGCCTTCAACTTCGTGGTCATGAGGTCCTTCTTTATGAACATCCCCGGTGAACTGATCGAAAGCGCAAGGATCGACGGCGCCAGCGACTGGCAGATCCTCTGGCGCATCGTGATGCCGCTCTCGAAAGCCGTGATCGCCGTCGTCGGGCTGTTCTATGCGGTTGGCTTCTGGAACTCCTTCTTCAACGCGCTCCTCTACATCAACGACCACAGCAAGTGGCCCATCCAACTGCTCCTGCGCAACTTCGTTGTCCAGGGCAGTGGCGCTGCCGAACAGCTGGGCATCAGCACAACGCCGCCGCCGCAGTCCGTCCAGATGGCTGTGGTGGTGGTGGCCCTGGTTCCCATCCTCATGGTTTATCCGTTCCTGCAGAAGCACTTCGCCAAGGGCGTCATCACCGGAGCAGTCAAGGGCTGATCCCGGCTGCGTCCAGCTCAAGCTATGCCCTCCACGCAAGAAGCATCGATACAACCCACCTAAGAAAGGGTCCTTCCATGACCAGCACCATCTCAGGAGCGGCCGGCGTCAGCCGCCGCGGATTCCTTGGCCTTGCAGGCCTTGCCATTACCACCGCGGGACTCGCCGCATGCGGCGGAGGCGGCGGCTCCACCAACGGAGGCGCCTCTGCCTCTTCCTCGGTCAAGTTGCCCACGTACAAGGAATTTACCGGCCTGACTCCGGACCTGGCGGGCAACGCCAAGGGCCTGCAGGCTGCCTACTTCAAGCTGCCCAAGCCCGTGCAGTCCGTCAAGGACGCGCCGCTCAAGGGCAAGGTGACGGGCCTGACCGAAACCTTCGACACCATGAGTCCCGCCATGAAGGACAACCCCTTCTGGCAGCGACTTAATGCCAAGCTGGGCGGCGACCTGGAACTGCAGATCGCCGAGGACATCGGCGACGGCTACCCCGCCAAGTTCGCCACCGTCCTGGCCAGCAACGACCTCCCTGACATGATGTGGGTTCCGCCGAACCAGGGCATCCCTAACATCGGCCCCATGCTGGAAGCCAAGTTCCAGGATCTGACCCCGTACCTCTCCGGCGACGCCGTGCTTGAGTACCCCAACCTGGCGGCCCTGAAACCGGACTCCTGGAAGACCGCCGTCGTCAACGGCAAGATCTGGGGCGCACCGATCCCCAGCACGCCTTTCGGACAGGTCTACATCGGCAACCGCGAGACCTGGGCCGAGGTGGGCGGCTTCGGGGCCAGCAATGCGGAGGACTTCCTGGCGAAGGCCAAGGAAATCACCCGTCCCGGCGAGCAGAAGTATGCGCTGGAACCGTCCTATATCAACGCCCTGCACATGGTGGGTGAATGGTTCGGCGCCCCCAACGGCTGGGCCGTGAACAAGGACCGCACCCTGACCAACCTCTACGAGACCGACGAGTACGCGGCCAGCGTGGAATTCGTGGCCAAAATGTTCGCGGCCGGCGTGTTCTACCCTGATGCCCAGGCGACGGACATCCGGGCCCGCGTTGCCAACGGCAGCGTCGGCGCCCAGGTGGTCAGCGGACCGCACGACCTCAACGACTACCGCGCCCTCAACGAAACCGCCGGGTTCGAGATCCTGGTTCCGTTCAGCGCCGACGGCAAGGTCACGCCGACCTACGACATGGGCTACGGAACAGTGGGCTTCACCCCGTTCAAGAAGGCCGACGAATCCAAGATCCGTGAGCTCCTCGCGCTGATGAACTACCTCTCCGCCCCCTTCGGCACGGTCGAATACCTGCAGAAGAACTATGGCGAGCTGGGCCAGGACTACACCCTGGACGGAAACGGCAACCCGCTCCGGACCGAAACGGGCACCACCAACGCGCCGGGCCTGGTCTCGGCGCTGACCATCATGTCCAGCCCGGAGAACGTCAACTTCAACCCGGGCTTCGACGATGACACCCGCTACGTGAACCAGCAGCAGCAAAAGCTGCTCGAGATCGCCTGGCGCAACCCCACCAACGGTTCCTACTCGGACACCAACGCCAAGGTTGGCGCCAAGATCGGAAAGCAGCTGCGCGACAAGGTCACCGACGTTGTCACCGGCCGCGCCAAGATCAATGAACTCCAGAACGCCGTCAAGCGCTGGAAGAGTGAAGGCGGGGACAAGATCCGCGACGAATACCAGGCAGCCCTGGCCTCCGACGCACCCGTCTTCCGCACCTAGTCCGGTCCCCGCGGCGGCGGGCACCAGGACAAGCAATAACAGGCAAGCCACGGAACGATCAAGGGGAAACCATGGCAAAGACAACAGGCACGGGCCAAAGGCCCACCATCCGCATGGTGGCGGATCTCGCGGGGGTGTCGACTGCCACGGTCTCCTACGTCCTGTCCGGGCGCAGCGGAGACGGCGGGCCCCGGGTTTCGGACCCGACGGCGGACAAGGTCAGGTCCGCGGCTGAGCGGCTGGGCTACCGGCCGAACCAGGCAGCACGCGCCATCCGGACCGGACGCACCAACACCGTGATCCTGTCCTTGACCATGCTCTCCGACCCTTGGTCGCTCTCGGTCATAGAAGCCGTACAACGGGCCGCCGCGCCGTTGGGAATCACGCCGATGATCCTCGGCGACGCCGAGTGGGTCAAGGTCCTGGCCACGCACAATGCGGACGCCGTCTTCGTGGACGCCGTGGGCGAGCGGGACCGGGATGAACCGCGCCGGCTTGCCGCCCACGGAACCACCCTGGTGGTCTTCGACGAGCTGCTGGAACCGGACGGCTTCGACGTGATCCGTTCGATCGCCGGACCCGGCTGCGCCCTGGTGATGACGCATCTGCTCGAGGGACACCGCAAGATCGGCTGCCTGACCACCTCGACGGCGTCCGGCTCGAGGGGTGCCCCGCGGTACCTGGCCTACGTCGATGCCCTCCGGGCCGCCGGGCTTCCGGTGCAGGAGGAGTACGTGGGTGTCTTCGACGGCACCACGGCCGGAGCGTATGCGACAGCCACGCGCCTGCTCGGCCAGCGGGACCGGCCCACCGCCCTCTACGTCACGACGGACTATGCGGCCATCAGCGCCATCAACGCCGCCCAGCGGCTGGGCCTGACCGTGGGTCAGGACGTCGACATCATCGGTGTCGGCAACACGGTCGAAGGCGAACGGATGTCCCCGTCGCTGAGCACCGTAGGTCCCGTGGACCTGTTTGACCGGCTCGCGCGGCTGCTGCTTGACCGGGCCACCGGTACTGGGCCGGACACCGAACCCGGTGTCCTGGACTTCCCCTGGCAACTGTTCGTCCGGGAATCGGCGCCGCACCGCGGCGCCGCAACAAGACTTTACTGAGAATCGACAGAAGGTATGCACACCATGGAGAAGGATTTGAAGGTCGGCATCGTAGGGTTCGGGCTGCGTGCCGGGCTGTGGCGCCACGCGCATAAACCGGGCCAAGGCTCGGAAGTCACCATTGTGTGTGACACAAGCGAGCGTGGCCGCGCAGATGCGGCCGAGCGCATTCCCTCCGCACGGATAACGGCGGACCTTGATGAGTTGTTGGGCAGCGGCATTGACGCCGTACTGGTGCTCACACCGGACAACCAGCACGCCGCCGTCGCGGTCCGCACGCTAAGGGCCGGAATTACCACGTTCTGCGAGAAGCCCCTGGATGTCACCATCGAGGCTGCGGACCTCATCCTGCAGACCGCATATGAGACCGGTACGCGGCTTTATGTCGGCCACAACATGCGGCATATGCCGGTGGTGGTCCAGATGCGCGGGCTCATCGAGGAGGATCGGATCGGCGAGGTCAAGGCCATTTGGTGCCGCCACTTCGTTGGCCACGGCGGAGACTATTACTTCAAGGACTGGCACTCCGAGCGCAAAAACGTCACGTCCCTGCTGCTGCAAAAGGGAGCGCATGACATCGACGTCATCCACTGGCTAGCCAACGGTTACACGCAGCGGGTGTCAGCCGTCGGCGACCTGGCAGTCTATGGCTCGGTGACCACGCGCAGCGACAACAGCGGCAAGCGGATGGGCGACTGGTATTCCCTGGCGAACTGGCCGCCGAGCGAGCAGCAGGACCTGGCCGCGACAATCGACGTCGAGGACATCTCCATGATGAACATGGTGCTGGACAACGGCGTGCTTGCGTCCTACCAGCAGTGCCATTTCACGCCCGACTACTGGCGGAACTACACCATCATCGGAACCAAGGGCAGGATTGAGAACTTCGGCGACGGACCCGGCGACAAGATCAAGGTCTGGACCACGCGGACGTCCGGTTTCGCCGAGCCCGATGATGTCATCGAAATCCAGGACGGCGAAGGCGGCCACGGCGGCGCCGATCCAAACTTGATCGCCGAATTCCTGCGCTTCGCAGCCGACGGCGGCCGGACCCAGACCAGTCCCATCGCGGCCCGGCAGGCGGTGGCCGCGGGTGTCCTGGCCGCCGAATCCCTGCGCGGCAACGGCTCGGCCCGGGAAGTTCCCGCCCTCCCCGCAGAGCTCATGGACTACTTCGACGCCGGCCAGCGGCGAACGATCCCGGAATTGGTGCTGTGACCGGAAATTGAGCTCGCCGCCCGAGTGGGTTCGGTTCCGGACTTCTACCCGCCCGCAGGCAAGGTGGTGCCCGCCCGTTCCCCCAGAGCACCGTCGGCTGTGAGGCCCAGGACCTCAACCAGGACATCTTCCTCGTGGTGAACCTCTGTAACGTTGACGGAGCGGGTCGATCCGTCAACGACGCCTGCCGGGAAGCCGTCGAGGGTCACTCCCCATCTGTAGACTGCAGGGTCGTTAGACTCCCAGCTGACTTTGACTTCACTGATCCCGCCGACGGTGGAGAGAACCTCCACCTGTACGTTCAAGGGCGCGGCCAGCCGCTGATACAGGGGCGTTGTGCTGATGCGAACGGGGGTCTCCAAAACGTCGGTGCCGCCGGCAATCCCTGTCACCCGCAGGATCATGACTCCTTCGAACGCTGCGTTGTACCTGTGTTTGAGGACGGGATCAGTGGTGGTCCGGTCGTAGCTTCCGTCCCCATCCAAGTCCCATTCGTACTTCACAACAACACCCACGGACTCTGAGGCATCGTAAGTAATTTCCGAACCCGGGGCTCCGGAGTAGCCGCTGACCGGCAGCCACGCCTCGACACCAGTCTGCTTCTGCCTACCCAGCGGGATAGTGATCGGTTGAACCGGCGCCCCTGAGGCCTGAGGGGATGGAGTGGGACTGCCAGTGGGGACGGCACTGGGCGGAGTAGCTTCCAGCGACTTCGGCGCCGGATTCACGGTGGGCACATTATCTGCGCAACCAGTCAACATCAGCAGCGTTGCCACCGCGGCGGTCCAACCGAATGCCTTCATGTTCTCCCCCATGAATTGAAGTGCTCCTAGTGGACCATGAGGACCGGCACCCGTCTAGGACTCATGGCTGCCGGGAAAGCCGGACCCAGTAGACAGACCTTAAACACCACAGTCCCGGCCGGAACCAAAGGTTCCAGCCGGGACTGTGGTGACCACTCGCCGTCGTACGCTTCCTGCTGAAGCTGCATCCGGAAGAGCCCGACGGCGGCGCGGGACTTAGCTGATGGCGGACTTCATCTCGTCCACGGCCTTCTTGCCGGCTTCTTCTGTGGACAGGCGGTTGAAGAGGACCTCGGAGGTGTAGCGCTTGACGATTTCCTGGATGGCGCCGGCGCCCTTCGGCGGCGGGGCCGGAGCCTCGCCGAGCTCGCCCTTGATCTGGTCGATGAACTTGACCACCTTGATATCGGCGGG
>NZ_JAKFFD010000135.1:0-33148 GCF_036675385.1 Pseudarthrobacter sp.
CGCCTCACCCCCGCAACCTTCAAACGCCCCGACTGGACCCTCCAGGTCAAGGGCCACGAAGCAGCGGCCAAGTTCCTCGGCGTCGGCTGAGGGGTGCCGTGGCTCGGTTCGTCCGTCCCCAGCACTTCGCCGTCGCTTAGACACCTCCCGCCGCGCGGCTTCACAGAGTGGCCCGTAGCTGGGTCCGTCAGCCCCCGGACCTTCTCCGTCGCTTAGACACAGCGCATAGGGGCCATTTCGGTCGCTGGGCGACCTCCACGGCCCGATGCGCCGCGATGCGCTCCTACGAGAAGGCCCGGGGCCTGCCGTGTGCGTCGGTCACCTCTCGTGCCGCTTCCTGCGGGACTGTCCGGGACGCACGAGAACGCCGGGTCAGCCTTCCGGCAGCGCGCGTCAGAGCGAGGAACGAGCAGCACGCAGAGGAAGGGTGACCCGGCGTTCGGACGGTACCGGGACAGGACCTTAGATCTCAGCCCCTTCGAGGAGCTCTGTTACCAGGGCTGCGATGGGTGACCTTTCGGAACGGGTGAGGGTGATGTGGCCGAAGAGGGGGTGTCCTTTCAGGGTTTCGACGACGGCGGCGATTCCGTCGTGCCGGCCGACTCGCAGGTTGTCACGCTGGGCGACGTCGTGGGTGAGGACGATCTTGGAGTTCTGGCCGATGCGGCTCATCACGGTGAGGAGGACGTTCTTCTCGAGTGACTGGGCCTCGTCGACGATCACGAAGGCGTCGTGCAGGGAACGGCCGCGGATGTGGGTCAGCGGCATGACCTCGAGCATGCCGCGGTCCATGACTTCCTCCACGACTTCCTGGCTGACCAGGGCGCCGAGTGTGTCAAAGACCGCCTGGGCCCAGGGGTTCATCTTTTCCGACTCGGAGCCGGGCAGGTAGCCCAGTTCCTGGCCACCCACGGCGTAGAGCGGGCGGAACACGATCACCTTGCGGTGCTCGCGGCGTTCCAGCACCGCTTCCAGGCCGGCACACAGGGCCAGCGCGGATTTGCCGGTGCCGGCCCGTCCGCCAACCGAAACGATTCCGACGGCGGGGTCCATCAGCATGTCGATGGCGAGCCGCTGTTCCGCCGATCGACCGTGGAGCCCGAATACGTCCCGGTCCCCCTTGACCAGCCGCACCTGCTTGTCAGCGCCCACCCGGCCCAGGGCTGAGCCCCGGTTGGAGAGGATCACCAGCCCCGTGTTGACCGGCATTTCCGCGGCCGCGGGAATGAAGACCGGCTCGTGGCCGTACAGGGTGGAAATTTCGTCCTCGCTGGCTTCCACCTCCGCGACACCGGTCCAGCCCGAATCCTTCACGAGCTCGTTGCGGTATTCGTCGGCAGTAAGTCCCATGGCGGAGGCCTTGACCCGCATGGGGAGATCCTTCGACACCACGGTGACGTTCCGGCCTTCATTGGCCAGGTTCTTGGCCACGGCCAGGATGCGGCTGTCGTTGTCGCCGCTGCGGAAACCCAAGGGGAGCACGTCAGCGGAAATGTGGTTCAGCTCCACCAGGAGGGTGCCGCCCTCGTTTCCGATGGGGATGGGTTTACTCAAGCCACCGTGTTTTACCCGGAGATCATCGAGCAGCCGGAGCGCCTTGCGGGCAAAGTAGCCCAGTTCGGGGTCGTGCCGTTTCCCCTCAAGTTCCGTGATGACAACGATCGGAACAATGACTTCGTGCTCGGCGAAGCGCAGCAGCGCCCGTGGATCCGAGAGCAGGACGGAGGTGTCAATGACGAACGTGCTAATGGTGGCGTCCCTTCCGGAGACAGCAAAACCGGCCGCAGATGTTTCGTCTGCTGCACCGGCTTGTGAGGTGGCTCGCGTGGCGCGAGAGGTAGCTTTCTGTCCCTGGTCAAAAACGGCTTCGGGCAGTTGTTCAGAATTAGCCACATCGACTCCAGCCCCGGGCACGCCCGGAATTGTTATTGGTGAGGCGGCTCGGCCTGGAGGCCGGGTCCGGCCTCCCATACAACCGGTGCGAAATTCGCTCCATGTACTGGCCTCCCCGATCAGCCGGCGTTTTTGCCTGCTGATGCATATAACGTAATTCCCTGCCCAGTAATTTCCGGTGCCATCCGTCGGCGATTCCTGTTGCCGGCTTGTGAATTCCGTATGAACGGGGGCGGACCCGTGATGAGGCTCAGGTCCCGAAGCGCCGCTGCCTGCCGGCGTAGTCCCGAAGGGCGCGGAGGAAGTCCACTTTTCGGAAGGCGGGCCACAAGGCTTCGCAGAAGTAGAACTCGCTGTACGCGCTCTGCCACATCAGGAACCCGGACAGCCGCTGCTCCCCGGAGGTTCTGATCACCAGGTCCGGATCCGGCTGGCCGCGCGTGTAGAGGAAACGGGAAATATCGTCCACGGACAGGGTGTCAGCGAGCGCCGAAATGTCAGAGCCCTTGGCGACGGCGTCGTGAAGCAGCTCCCGCACGGCGTCAACGATTTCGCGGCGCCCGCCGTAGCCCACCGCAACGTTGACATGGATCTTTTCGCGTACCGGAGTGCGGGCAGTGAGCTTGTTGAGCCGTTCCGCCAGGTAGTCGGGCAAGAGCTCGGGGGCACCCATGGCGTTGACCGAGATGTTGGCGTCATCGTCCAGGCGGTCCAGGGTGTTGGCAATGATCCCCATCAGAAGGTCCAGCTCCTCGCTGGACCGGCTCATGTTGTCCGTGGACAGCATGTAGAGCGTAACCACCTTGACCCCAAGCTCCTGGCACCATCCGAGGAATTCATGGATCTTGTCCGCGCCGGCCTGGTGGCCCTGGCTGGTGGGTGCGTTGAACTGTTTGGCCCAGCGGCGGTTGCCATCCACCATCACGCCGATGTGATTGGGAATACGGCCGCCGGCCAACTCGCGGAGCAGCCGCCTCTCGTAGAAGCCATAAAGGAACCCGCGCAATTCCACGAGGAGACTCACCTGACTTCCGTTGCTGTTCGACGGCATTGCACATCCTAGGCTACCGTCCGGGACCGGGACCGGCGTGACGGGACGTTCCCGGATGACCTGCCATGATTGTTACCCATGAGTAACTTATCCAAAGAGAGGATATTCTGAAGCCATGAACAGCCAGACTCCTGACGGCCCCCGCGCGCCCTCGGCGGACCACGGCCACAGCCCCTTGAACGACGCCGCCGTCCGGCTGGCCGAGCTCCTGATGATCAAGCCCAAGTGGCGCGGCTGGATCCACACCGTCACGGCTCCGCTGGCCCTGGCGGCGGGACTCCTCCTCGTGGTCCTCGCCCCCACTACGGACCGCAAGATCACCTCGGCCATCTACGCTGCCACCGGGGTCCTGCTTTTTGGCATCAGTGCCATCTACCACCGCGGCAACTGGTCTCCGGGCGTGAAGATTGTCCTCAAGCGCCTGGACCACACCAACATCATGCTGGTCATCGCCGGCAGCTATACTCCCCTGGCCTGGTCGCTTCTGGAACAGCCCAAGGCGGTCCTGCTGCTCTGGGTCATTTGGTCCGGGGCCGTTCTGGGCGTGCTGTTCCGGCTGCTGTGGACGGACGCGCCGCGCTGGCTATACGTGCCCATCTACATCGCACTGGGCTGCGGGTCGCTGTTCTACCTGCCTGAGTTCTTCGCGGCCAGCGTCCCCGCCGCCGTCCTCATCTGTGTGGGCGGCGTTCTGTACATCACCGGCGCCGTGTTCTACGCGCTGAAGAAACCCAACTTCAGCTACGAACACTTTGGCTTCCACGAACTCTTCCATGCCCTGACGGTCCTGGCCTTCGCAGCACATTTCACGGCGATCGCCATCGCAGTCCTCAGCTGAACTGTTGAGGCCGGCAGGAACGCGTAGGTCCGGCCCGCTTCAGTCGCGGGGCCGGTCGGCGGCCTGGCCGTGACCGTTGTCTTCGAGGCCTGCCTTGTCGCCGGTCGCATCCGTGTCGCCGGCAACACCGAGGCCGTCGTGGCCGTCCGCAGCTTCAATGTCCGCTGCCTCGGCCGCTGCCTGGCGTTCCTCTTCCACCTGCGCCCGGTAGCGGACGCGGCGGATGCGGCGGACCATGTCCACAATCAGCAGCGTGGTGGCCAGCACAAAGAAAGCCGTCATGATGAAGCCCCACAGACCCGGGGTGATCTGGTCCTCGGAGATGCCCTCACGCAGGCCGGGCGTCGGCAGCGGTGAGGGAGTGGTGGTCAGGGCGAGGAGCAAGTGGTGCACGGTTCAAACCTTCTGTGGAAACTGATGGGCAGCCGGCCGGGGATTCCGGAGGCGGGTCCGCGGGACTCGGACCAGCCCACAGCTTTTCTACACGGCATAGAATACGCTGCCGCTCTATCTTAGCCCGGCGAAAAGGTCCTTTTCGGGCAATTCCGCGGGGACCCTGGACTCGATCAGGGAGTAGTCTTCCCACGGCCACACGCGGCGCTGCATCTCGGCCGACACGGCAAAGAAGAACCCCAGCGGATCAACCTGGGTGCGGTGCGCGCGGAGGGCGTCGTCGCGGGCCTCAAAAAAGTCCCCGCAGTCGATCTGCGTGGTGGTGGCATGGGCACCCTGCGGCGGGGTGTGGCCTTCCGCGTCCGTTTCCAGCCACGCGGCCAGCCGCTGGGCGTACGGGGACTGCAGGCCTGCTTCCTCCAGGGCAAAATGCAGTGCGCGGAACCGGTCCGGGCTGAAGGCCCTGTCGTAATAGAGCTTGCTGGGTTCCCAGGCCGCTCCGGCGTCGGGATACCGGCTGGGGTCACCCGCAGCCGCAAATGCCTCCACTGCCACCCGGTGCGCCATGATGTGGTCCGGGTGCGGGTATCCCCCGTTTTCGTCATAGCTGACGATCACCTGCGGCTTGAAGTCTCGGACCAGCCGCACCAGCGGCGCCGCGGCGCGTTCCAGCGGCTGGACGGCGAAGGATCCGGCCGGCAGCGGCGGCAGCGGATCGCCCTCGGGCAGCCCGGAGTCCGTGAATCCCAACCAGCGCTGCTGGATGCCCAGTACCTTGGCCGCCTGGTCCATTTCCAGCCGGCGCGCCCCGGCCATGTCCCGCTTGGGATGCGGCTCGCCTTCCACGGCAGGGTTCTGGATGTCTCCGCGGGATCCGTCGGTGCAGGTGGCCACCATAACGTCCACTCCGGCGGCGGCGTACATGGCCATGGTCGCGGCACCCTTGCTTGACTCGTCGTCCGGGTGCGCGTGCACGGCTAGCAGCCTCAGCGTTGCCGGGGTATTGGTGGACGCTGTCATCGAGGACGGCTCCTTATTCTTCTGCGGCTGCTGTGACGGCCATTGGACTGAGGACTGCATGACTGGACGGACGGGACAGCTGTGCCGGGGGTGCTGATCCGGCCCGGATGGCCACGGCCTGGAACCGAACTAAACTGGACTGGTGACTACCCAGGATCAGCCCGCCGCGTCCCCGCCTGCAGACACTAGCCTAGCCAATCGTTATGGCAGTAAAAAGCAGCCCCTCCCGCGTGCGGTCAAACGTGGCATTGCCGTAGCGGCGCTGGCGGCCGGAGTGGGGTTTATGGCCTGGGTCTCCACGTCCTCAGCCGGCTCTGACGTGACGTTCAAGGACATCGGCTTCAGCACCATCGATGCCACGGCTACCGAGGTCGATTTCCAGGTCACCAGGGAACCAGGGACGGCCGTCAAGTGCGCCGTCAAGGCCCTCGACTCCAAGTTCGCCGTGGTGGGCTGGAAAGTAGTGGACATCCCGCCCGGGAAAGCTGACGGAACGGCCGACGGCGGCAGGACAGTTTCGCAGCGCGTGACACTCCGGACGGAGTCCCTGTCAGTTTCCGGCGTGGTGGACGACTGCTGGATTCCGGGTGCCGGGACGTAGCGCCGTGTGATCTATGCCCCATCCCGGGTTGGGTATGTCCAGAGTTTTGACTACAATGGGTCAATACCTTTACCCCGCTGAGCTGGTTGCTGAGTTCCATAAGTGGCCACCGTTGCGGGGTCTTTTGCATGTACGACCATTAGGAGAAGTCCGTGTCTACCACCAACAGCGCGCCTGCAGCCTGGCTCACCCAGGAAGCTTTTGACCGCCTGAAGGCAGAGCTGGACCACCTTTCCGGCCCTGGCCGTGCGGAGATCGTCCAGAAGATTGAAGCTGCCCGGCAAGAGGGCGACCTAAAGGAAAACGGCGGCTACCATGCAGCCAAAGAAGAGCAGGGCAAGATCGAAGCCCGGATCCGCCAGCTGACGGCCCTTCTGCGCGATGCCCACGTGGGCGAGTCCCCCGCTGACGACGGCATTGTGGAGCCCGGCATGCTCGTTGTTGCCCGGATCGCAGGCGACGAAGAGACATTCCTGCTGGGGTCCCGCGAAATCGCCGGCGATTCAGACCTGGACGTGTTCAGTGAGAAGTCACCCCTCGGCGCCGCAATCGTCGGCCACAAAGAGGGCGCGAAGCTCAGCTACACGGCTCCGAACGGCAAGGACATCACGGTGGAGATCCTCTCCGCCAAGCCTTACGCAGGCTGACGCTTCACACTGATCGTTTCAGGCCAACCAAGCCTGGCCAACGCCGGCCCCCGTCAGGGGGCCGGCGTTCTTGCGTGCTTGGGGCGCAGCAACAGGGCAGCGACAACTCCGCCTGCCGCGCCGCCGAGGTGTGCCTGCCAGGAGATGTAGCTGCCCATGATGGGCAGCACCCCCAGCAAGATGCCGCCGTAGACCATAAACAGCACCACGGCGAGCAGGATCTGGCGCCAGCTGTGGTTGAAGAAACCCCGCACCAGGAGGAAGGCGAACAATCCGAAAACCAGGCCGGAGGCGCCAACGGTGATGCCGCCGTCGCCAATCAGCCACACTGTCAGTCCGGAGCCCAGCCAGCTGAACCCGAGGGCCGTCAGGAACACCCTCACGCCGGAGAGGAACACCAGGAAGCCGAAGACGATCAGGGGCAGGGCATTGGACAGCAGGTGGTTCAGATTGGCGTGCAGCAGCGGGAACGTCAGGATGTCCAGAAGCCCGTCCGCGGACCGGGGCCGGAGCCCGAAAGTCCGGTTCAGGGCATGCAGGGTCAGCATGTTGAACAGTTCGATCATAAAGAGCACGGCCACAAAGCCGCCGGCCACCAACAGTCCGCCCTTCGCCCGCGAGGCTGTGGTTTCCCGGTTCCGCGGCTTTCCGTCCCCCATCGCGTCAAGCATGGCTGCTCCTAATGCACCACAATGGGCTGGAAACCCTCGGCACGGAGGGCGCCGAGGACCTGCTCACAATGTTCGTGGCCCTTGGTTTCGAGGTTCACGGTGATGGAAACGTCGCCCATGCTGATGGAGCCGCCAACACGCGTGTGATCCAGGCCCGTGACGTTCGCATCGTTTTCGGCGATGATGCGGGCGATGGTGGCCAGCGAGCCCGGCCGGTCATCCAGCATCATCCGGACTGTCATGTAGCGCCCGGCGGCGGACAGGCCCCGCTGGATGACTTTAAGCATCAGCATCGGATCGATGTTGCCGCCGGACAGGATCACGGCCGTGGTCCCGGGGTTTTCGATTTTGCCGTCCATCAAGGCTGCAACTCCGACCGCCCCGGCGGGTTCCACCACCATCTTGGCCCGTTCCAGCAGGAAGATCAGGGCCCGCGCCAGGGAATCCTCGCTGACGGTGACAACATCGTCCACCAGCTCGCGGATGATGCTGAAGGGCAGCTGTCCGGGCCGGCCCACGGCGATGCCGTCAGCCATGGTGGATACCTTCTTCAGCGGAACCAGGGCGTCGGCGGCAAGGGACGGCGGATAGGCCGCGGCGTTTTCGGCCTGGACACCGATGATGCGGATTTCCCGGCCAAGTTCCCTGGCCCGGGCCTTGACGGCTACAGCCACTCCGGCCAGCAGCCCGCCGCCGCCCACACCCATCAGGATGGTGTCCACGTTGGGGATCTGCTCGAGAATCTCCAGGCCGATGGTTCCCTGGCCGGACACCACATCAACATTGTCGAAAGGGTGCACAAAGACCATGCCGGACTCGTCGGCGTAGCGCTGCGCCTCGGCGAGGGCCTCATCCACGTTGTGGCCGTGGAGGATCACCTCCGCACCGTGGCTGCGCGTGGCCGCCAGTTTCGGGAGGGCTACGCCCAGCGGCATGTAGATGCGGGCCTTGATGCCCAGGCTTTTGGCGGCTACGGCCACGCCCTGTGCGTGGTTTCCGGCTGACGCGGCCACAACGCCGCGTTTTTTTTCCTCAGCCGAGAGCTTGGCCATGCGGACATAGGCACCGCGGACCTTGAACGATCCGGCCCGCTGCAGGTTTTCGCACTTGAAGAAGACGTCGCCGCCAACCATCCCGCCCAGGGCCCGTGACGATTCCACCGGGGTCCGCATAATAATCCCCTCGAGCAGCTTCTGCGCCTCCAGGACATCGTCCAGCGTGACGGGAAGGGTTTCAAGGGTGTTCACGGACTTATTCTCCTTGGGTGGATACGGCTCCGGCGCCCTGGCTCATGTTTCAGGCCTGGGCGTCCGGATTGGCGGCTTCTGTGCTGGCTGCGGCGTCCTTGCCGCGCTTGGGCTTGAAGCCCGGCAACCGGACGTCCCTGATGGAGTCATCATGGTCCGGGCCTGGCGTCACCGGCCCTCCGGGGGTTGCCAGCACCTGTTCATGTTCCCACGTTCTGGCGGCGATGTAGCGAATTGCGGAGTTTGCTACGGCGAGGATGGGGACTGAGAACAGCGCGCCGGGGATGCCCGCAAGGTACGAACCCGCGGCCACAGAGAGGATGACCGCCACCGGGTGCAGGGCCACGGCCTTGCCCATCACGAGGGGTTGCAGGATGTGGCTCTCCAGCTGCTGGACCAGCAGGACGATAGCCAGCATGATCAGGGCGTTGACCGGCCCGTTGGCCACCAGGGCCAGGAGTACGGCGATGGCCCCTGTCACCAGGGCACCGACTACCGGGATAAAGGAACCGATGAACACCAGCACGCTCAGGGGCAGGGCCAGCGGCACCCCGATGATGGCCGCGCCGGCGCCGATGCCTACCGCGTCAACAAACGCAACAAACATCTGGATCCGTGCGTAGCTGACCATCGAAGTCCAGCCCTTGCGTCCGGCACCGAACGTTGCCGCCCGCGCTTTCTTCGGGAGGAGTCGGACCAGGAAGGCCCAGATCCTGTCGCCTTCGAGCAGGAAGAAGATCAGGATGAACAGAGCCAGCACCATTCCCGCGGCGAAGTGGCCAGCGGTACTTCCGAAGGACAACGCACCGCTGAGGATGCTGCTGCTGTTGTTCTGGAGTGCGGCGGATGCTTCCTTGAGGTACTGGTCGATCTGGTCGGCGGTGAGGTGCAGGGGTCCTTCGGCCAGCCAGTCCTGGACCTGCTTCACGCCGGTCAGCGCCTGGGACCACAATTCGCCGAAACCTGAAGCCAGCTGGCGTCCCACCAGGGCAAGGGCGCCAGCAATCACACCGATGAACCCCAGCACCGTGATGGCCACCGCGGCGCCATTTGGCAGGCGCCTGCTCCGCAGCCAGCGCACTACCGGGCTCAGCAGCCCGGCCAGCAGCGCGGCCACCATAACGGGAATAATCAGGAAGCTGATCCGGCTGAGCAGCCAAATCAGGGCGCTGGCCACCAGAAGGATGAGACCGAGCCGCCAGGCCCACGACGCTGCGATCCGGATACCGTAGGGAATGTCCTGCTCAAGCTCCCGGTCCGCCTGCACCCGGGCCGGACGGACGGGGTCCACCGGCCGGACTGTGTCCGGCGCCGTGCCTGTGGGCTTTGAATCGGATGGGGTGGCGTCCTCGGCTGGCGTCATAGCCTAATACTTCCTCAGCACCGCCCCTTATGCGAAACGGCTACCCGGCCCTGCCCAGGACAGCATCGATCCCCCAGGCCATCGTGAACGTTTCCCCGGCCGAAAGCCACCGCAGCCCGTCACCCGAGTTGAAGGCGTTGGCCGGACCGGTCATGGGTTCGATGGCCACCGCCCTGGGCCTGCCGGGCAGCTCAGTTGTCACAAAGATGTGGACGTAGCCGCAGGATTCGTCCTGCCACAAGGTGACACTGCGGCCGTCAGGTGCGCTGAGCACATGGCGGGCCGCACCGCCGTCGAACGTCAGGTCAGTGAGGGCTACATCGATCTCAAGGTCCCCCACTCTTTGGCCGCTGCGGAAGTCACTGTCCCCGCTGACGGGCTCCGAGCTCCGCGGGATCAGGCGCTGGTCCGCCACCAGGCGGGTGCCGGCGGCGACGGTCAGGGTGAGCTGGTCCACGTCCGCGTCGCCCAGCCGCAGGTATGGGTGGGCGCCCAGGACGAACGGCGCTGGCGCGTTGGAATCGTTGATCAGCGTCTGGCGGACTTCCAGGCCAAGATCCTCAGCGAGAAGGTACTGGACCCGGTGGCGCACCAGGAAGGGGTAGCCATGCTGCGGGAACACCGTCGCCTCGAGGGTCACCGAATATTGCGATTCATCAACCAGGCTGTAGGCGGAGTTGCGGAGCAGTCCATGACTGGCGTTGTTCCGGGAAACCTCCGTAATGTCCAGTTGCTGCTTCTTGCCGTCCAGGTACCAGAGCCCGTCCTCCACCCTGTTTGCCCAAGGGGCGAGGGTGATCCCGGCGGCACCGGGGGAAATCTCGGCGTCCCCATAGGTCTCGGTGAGCTGGACACCGGCCCGGCTGTAGAGCCGCAGGCCGGCCGCCAGCTCAGTCACAACTGCGAACGCGTCACCCCTGCGGAGTTCGTACTGCCGGCCGGTGGCGTAGGTCTGGAATCCGGCGGGAATGCTCGCGTCCGGGGTTGCGCTCGAAGTCATGAGCACCACCGTAACAGGGGGCAAGGACTGCCTGCCATCACCGCGAGATGTTCTCTTTTGTGTGAAACTATTCTTTTTTGAGCGAAATATGGGATGATCGAGGCAACGGACGCCCGGCATCTCCGGCACCAGCACGCAAAGGACCCCGCCATGACAGGTATCACCACCACCACCCTCGCCGATGGCCGGGAGCTGATTTATTTCGACGACGGCGCCACTGCCAAGCCACGCACGGCGGCCACCACTACCGATCACCGGCCCTTACCCGAGCGCGGCGAGCCTGGCGAAGTACGCTTCGATGCCCTCACCGACGAGTGGGTGGCTGTCGCGGCGCACCGGCAGTCCCGCACCCACCTCCCGCCTGCCGACCAGTGCCCCATCTGCCCCACCACACCGAACAACCCCTCCGAGATCCCAGCACCCGACTATGACGTTGTGGTGTTTGAAAACCGCTTCCCGTCGCTGGGCCCGGCCGTGGGGCCAGTGCCGTCCACTCCGGCCTGGGGCACCACCGGACCCGCGTACGGACGCTGTGAAGTAGTGGCGTTCACGCCCGAGCACACGGGATCGTTCAGTGGCCTGGGTGAGGCCCGCGCCCGGACTGTGGTCGAAGCGTGGGCGCACCGCACCGAAGTCCTCAGCAAACTGCCGGGGATCAAGCAGGTGTTCCCGTTCGAAAACCGCGGGGCCGACATCGGCGTCACCCTCCACCACCCGCACGGCCAGATCTATGCGTACCCCTACGTCACGCCCCGGGCAGGCGTCATCGGAGCGGCCGCACGCAAGTTCTATGATGGGTCCGACGGACGGCAGACGCTCACGGGCTCGCTGCTGCGGGCGGAACGCGAGGACGGGAGCCGAATGGTGATGGAGGGCGAGAATTTCAGCGCCTACGTGCCGTTCGCTGCCCGCTGGCCGCTGGAAATCCACCTGGTGCCGCACCGGCAGGTACCCGACCTGGCCGCCTTGAGCGGTGAGGAAAAGGATGAACTGGCCCATGTCTACCTTGACCTGCTCAAACGGCTCGATGCCCTGTATCCGACGCCGACGCCCTACATTTCCGCCTGGCACCAGGCCCCTCTTGACGACCTCCTGCGCCCCGCCAGCTACCTGCACCTCCAGCTGACGTCGCCCCGCCGGGCAGCGGACAAGCTCAAGTTCCTGGCCGGCTCCGAAGCCGCCATGGGCGCCTTTATCAATGACACCACCCCGGAAAGCGCGGCGGAACGGCTCCGTGCCGTGGTGGTGCCCGAGTCCAGCCCCGCCCCTGCTGCTCTGGGGGCCCTGCCTGAAGGAGTACACGCGTGAGCGCCTCCCCTGACCCGTTTACTGCCCGGACCGCACTGACCAACCCGGCGGAACCGGGCACTGAGGACCTGGACAGAGCGCAGCCCGGCACCGCGGACCTGGCCGCCCGCTTTGGGCGGGAGTTCGGCAGGCTGCCCGACGGCGTCTGGCAGGCACCGGGGCGCGTTAACCTCATCGGCGAGCACACCGACTACAACGAAGGTTTTGTGCTCCCGTTCGCGATCGACAAGACCGCCCGGGTGGCTGTCGCAGTCCGCCCGGACTCCACGGTCAGGCTCCTCTCCACTTATGGTGACCACGGCATGGTCACCGCCGACCTCGGCTCCTTGGACGCGGCTTCCGCCAAGGGCTGGACGAAGTATCCGCTCGGTGTGATGTGGGCGTTGCAGCAGCAGGGCATCAGCGTTCCGGGGGTGGACCTGCTGCTCGATTCAAACGTTCCCCTGGGCGCCGGCCTGTCCTCATCGCACGCCATCGAATGCGCGGTCATCTCAGCCCTGAATGACCTGACGGGAGCGGGGCTTGAACCCGAAGAGATGGTCCTCGCCACCCAGCGCGCCGAGAACGACTTTGTCGGCGCCCCCACGGGCATCATGGACCAGTCAGCGTCGCTGCGCGGATCCAAGGGGCACGCGGTCTTCCTGGACTGCCGCGACCAGAGCGCTCAGCTGGTTCCCTTCGAAACAGAACCTGCAGGGCTGGTGATGCTGGTGATCGATACCAACGTCTCCCACTCCCATGCGGACGGCGGGTACGCCTCCCGCCGCGCGTCCTGCGAACTGGGCGCCGAGGTCCTGGGCGTCAAGGCACTGCGTGACGTCCGGATGGAGGACCTGGAAGAAGCCGCCGGCCTCCTGGACGAGGTCACCTACCGGCGCGTGCGCCATATCGTGACCGAAAACGACCGAGTACTGCAGACCGTGGAGCTGCTGGCCAGTGCGGGCCCCGGCTCCATCGGCGCGCTGCTGGACGCCAGCCACGCTTCCATGCGGGACGACTTTGAAATCTCCTGCGCGGAACTGGATCTGGCCGTGGCCACCTCGCGCGCCAACGGCGCAATCGGCGCCCGGATGACCGGCGGTGGCTTCGGCGGGGCCGCCATCGCGCTCACCCCGGTGACGTCGGAGCAGCAGGTGCGCGCCGCCGTCGTGCGTGCCTTCGAAGAAGCCGGCTACACGGCCCCTGACATCTTCACCGTGACCCCTGCAGCGGGAGCCATGCGCATTTCGTAGCGCTGATACCGCAAAAAGAGGGCCCCGCCGGATGCGAATTGCATCGGTGGGGCCCTCATCTTGTGAGTGCGAATTACGACGGCGGACGCCGGGTTTTGTTGTCAGTCCTCGCCGCGGAGGATGGCCAGGACGCGGATGATCTCCACGTACAGCCAGACCAGGGTGACCGTCAGGCCGAAGGCAGCGGTCCAGGAGAAGCGCTGCGGTGCACCGCTCTGCACGCCGGCTTCGATGCTGGTGAAGTCCATGACCAGGGAGAACGCGGCCAGGCCGATGGCCAGGATGCCGATGACAACACCAATGATGCCGCTGCGCAGGCCGAAGGGTTCCGTCGTCATACCCGTCATCATCATGACCAGGTTGACCACGGAGAACAGGCCGTAACCCACCAGGGCGATCATAAAGAACTTCATGGCCTTGGGAGAGGCGCGCACCTTGCCGCTCTTGAACAGCAGCAGCGTCACGGTGAACACGGACAGCGTGCCGATGACGGCCTGCAGGCCGACTCCCGGGTACATCAGGTCAAGCACGCGGGTGAGGCCGCCGAGGAACAGGCCTTCGAGCCCGGCATAGGCCAGGATCAGTGCCGGCGAAGGCTGCTTCTTGAACGTGTTGACCAGTGCCAGGACGAAGCCGCCCAGCGCACCGACGATCATCAGGATGCTGGCCAGCCCCATGCTGACGAACAGGGTCACCGCGGCACCGGCCAGCAGGACTCCGAGGCAGGCAGCAGTCTTGACGATGACGTCGTCGTACGTCATCCGGCCGGTGTCCGCGGGACCCGCGGCCGGCTGGTTGTACATCTGGCGCAGCTGCTCATCGGTCATGTTCTGTTGCTGGCCCCAACCATTCTGGGGATCCATGACCTGGCCGGGAGCCCGCTGGCCGTACTGTGCCTGTCCGTAGGGTGCCTGCGGGACACGCGGTGCCTGCGTTGCTCCACGGAAATTCTTTCCGTTGAAGATCGGGTTTCCGCCAAGTGCCATTGCTGGTGTCCTCCAAGTAAAGGGTTGAGTCGTGACTTACGAACCACGCTACCAATATCTACGCGCTCACGCCCCAATAAGTTCCCCGTCCATGGCGCCGAAACGCAACCGTGATGCATCCGAGTGGACGGTCGCACGCGCCGCCGGGCCGCGCGTAGGCCAGGCCGCCCCCTGAGGAATACTGCTGATCAACAGAAGTTTCTTTGCGAACACTTTGCCAATGCGCCATGGCTGTAACGCAGTTGTTATGCGATCGCTACCCTACGGCCTCCCCCCAGCCTAAAATTTGCCTCTGACGAGCTGTAACATAAACCACACACGGTGACGGATATCACAATCAGGCCCCCAACCTGCAGAAAGCCCCACCATCCGTCCCGTGACGTTTGCAGTGGTTGCAATGGCGCATCCCTGGCCACCCCACCCAAGTGGAGGATTTTCATTTTGAGAAGTACACCCAAAGGCTCGCCGCACAGACGGCCGGGCGGATTGCTGAAAGTGATAGGGGCCGTCTTTGCCTCTGTCGTGGCGATACTGCTCGTCGTCGCCCCGGCATCACAAGCCACTTCGCCGTCTCCGACACCATCCCCGTCGATTACGACCTTCCAGAACAACATCAGCGGCTTCCTACGGGATGACGCGCGAACCCCCATCGCCGACGTGACCATAACCGCCAGGAGCGGGGACTTCGAAGGGACCGCCACATCCGCGGCCAACGGGTCCTGGAGCATTGGGGTCCCGGTCCAAGGCACTTATGAGATCGAACTGGACGAATCGACCCTGCCAGAGGGCATCAAGCTCGCGGACGGCCAGGAAAACCCCCGCAGCGTAACGTTCAGCCAGACCTCGAACCTCTCCGTGATTTTTGCCTTCGGTAAGGGGATCGTGGTCCAGCAGCAGGACTTCGGGCAGAACCTCCTCAACCGGCTCGTAGCGGGGTTGAGCTTTGGCCTCCTGCTGGCGCTGGCTTCCGTAGGACTCTCCCTGATCTTCGGAACCACGGGGCTGACTAACTTCGCCCACGGGGAAATGGTCACCCTCGGCGCTGTGCTGGTCTTCGCCTTTAACGCTATCGGCCTTCCCTTCTGGCTTGCGTTGATCCTCTCGCTCCTCGGCGGCGGCCTCTTCGGCTACGTCCAGGACGCCGGACTGTGGAAGCCGCTTCGCCGCCGCGGAACGGGCCTCGTGCCCATGATGATCGTCAGCATCGGCCTCGCCCTTGCCGTCCGGTACGTCATCCAGTTCTACTTTGGCGGCGCCACGCAGCAACTGCCTTTTGCCCAGAGCGCCGAAATCCAACTGGGTCCGGTATCGATCTCTCCCAACAACCTGTGGTCGCTCATCATCAGTGCAGTGGTGATCGCCCTGATCGGAATCGTCCTCTTGAAAACCCGGCTGGGCAAGGCCACCCGCGCGGTGGCTGACAACCCGGCGTTGGCGGCCGCCTCCGGCATCGACGTCGACTCGGTCATCCGGATCGTCTGGGTCACCGGCGGCATGCTCGCCTCCCTCGGCGGAATCCTGTGGGCCTACTACCGGCCAGGCGTGACCTTCGACATGGGTTCGCAGATCCTGCTGCTCATCTTCGCCGGCGTGACCCTGGGCGGCCTCGGCACCGTCTTCGGCGCCCTCATCGGGTCCATCATCGTCGGCATCTTCGTAGAGCTGACAACCGTTTTCGGCCTCGCCGCCGACCTCAAGTATGTGGGAGCACTGTTCATCATGATTGTTGTCCTCTTGTTCCGGCCCCAGGGCATCCTGGGTCGTCGCGAGCGCGTGGGTTAGGAGACAGCCATGGACTTCGGATTCATTTTCTCCAGCGCTGCCAGCGAACTCTTCAGCCCGACCACCGCGGCCTATGCCCTTGCGGCCCTCGGACTGGCAGTCCACTTCGGCTACTCCGGCCTGCTGAACTTTGGCCAGGCCGGCTTTATGGCGGTGGGCGCCTACGGCTTCGCCATCTCGACGCTCACGTTTGGCGTCCCCTTCTTTGTGGGACTGGTCATCGCCGTAATCTGCTCGGTCATCTTCGCGATGCTCCTGGGCATCCCGACGCTGCGGTTGCGCGCGGACTACCTGGCAATCGTCACGATCGCGGCCGCGGAAATCGTCCGCTACATTGTCACGACCAACCAGCTGACCGCCGTGACCGGTTCGGCCAACGGCCTGGCCGCCTTCGAAGGCGGGTTCTACGCCATGAACCCGTTCCCCGCGGGCTCGTACATGGGCATGAACAACCGGGACTTCTTCATCCGCATCGTCGGCTGGGGCCTCGTCGTCATCTGCTGCACACTGGTGTGGCTGCTGATGAGGAGCCCATGGGGCCGCGTACTCAAGGGCATCCGCGAGGACGAAAACGCGGTACGGTCCCTCGGCAAGAACGTATATGCCTACAAAATGCAGGCCCTCATCATCGGTGGCGTGCTCGGCGCCCTAGCGGGCATGATCTTTACGCTCCCCCGCGGCGCAGTCCAGCCGGCCAACTACGGCACCGAACTGACGTTCTTCCTGTACACCTGCCTGCTGCTCGGCGGCCTCGGCACGGTGCTGGGACCCGTCATCGGCGCGATGATCTTCTGGGTGGTGCTGTCCCTCACACAGGGCATCCTGTACGGCCTGATCGAATCCGGCGCCGTCACCTGGCTGAACACAGTCCAGGCCGGCCAGCTGCGTTACATCCTTGTGGGTGTCGCACTGATGCTGCTGATGATCTTCAGGCCCCAGGGCGTCTTCGGTAACAAGAAGGAGCTGGCGTTCGCATGAGCACGCATAGCGAAGTACCCCGTCCGTCGGAGGAAATTGACTACATGACGGACACGCGTCCGATCGCCGCCGGGGACACCGCCCCCGGCTGCAAGAAGCGTGATCCGATCGTGGTGGCGGAAAACGTCACCCGCAGCTTCGGCGGCATCAACGCCGTCGACGTCGAATACCTGGAGATCCCGCGGCACAAGATCACAGCGCTGATCGGCCCGAACGGAGCAGGTAAGACCACCCTTTTCAATCTGCTGACCGGATTCGATATGCCGAACTCGGGCAAATGGCAGTTCGAAGGCAACAGCCTTGCCGGCGTCTCACCTTACAAAGTGGCACGGATGGGGATGGTGAGGACCTTCCAGCTGACCAAGGTCATGGGAAAGCTCACCGTCATGGAGAACATGCGGCTCGGCGGCTCGCAACAGCCCGGTGAGCGCCTCTCCAAGGCCCTGTTCAAGGGCCTCTGGGGCGGCCGGGAAAAGGAGATCACTGCCCAGGCCAACGTCCTGCTTGAGAAGTTCAAGCTGGACGCCAAGAAGGACGACTACGCTGCCTCGCTTTCCGGAGGCCAGCGGAAACTCCTGGAAATGGCACGTTCGCTGATGGTCAGGCCCAAGCTGGTCATGCTGGACGAGCCCATGGCAGGCGTCAACCCGGCGCTGACCCAGTCCCTCCTGGACCACATCAAGAACCTCAAGGCGGAAGGCATGACCGTGCTTTTCGTGGAGCACGACATGAACATGGTGCGCCATATCGCCGATTGGGTGGTAGTGATGGCGGAAGGAAAGATCGTTGCCGAGGGCCCTCCTGGCGAAGTCATGAAGAATCCGGCAGTCATCGATGCCTATCTGGGGGCCCACCACGACGTGGACCTTGGCGACGCCGAGGGCATCAAGGAACTTGCAGCCGAGCTGGAAGCCGATGAGGAGTCGATTGTCGGTACTGAGAACGCGGGCATCATCTCCATCGATGTGCTTGAGCAGGAGCTTGAGGAGAATCGTGCGGAAGAACCACGTCGCAAAGAAAAGGACACAGAATGAGCGCCACGAGTGCGGCTCCCGCTGCCGGTAGCGCGGCAACCGACGATTCGGTCGTCAAGGTAACAAACCTCGTTGCCGGCTACCTTCCCGGCGTGAACATCCTGAACGGCTGCAGCATCGAAGCCCGCAAAGGTGAACTGATCGGCATCATTGGCCCCAACGGTGCCGGCAAATCAACGCTTCTCAAGGCCATGTTCGGTCTGGTGAAAGTCCATTCGGGCACAGTCGTGGTGCGTGGCCAGGACATCACCGGGCTCAAAGCCAACAAGTTGGTGACCAAGGGCGTGGGATTCGTCCCGCAGAACAACAATGTGTTCGCCACGCTGACTATCGAAGAGAACATGCAGATGGGCATGTTCCAGCGCCCCAAGGACTTCGCCGAGCGGTTTGATTTTGTGACCAGCCTGTTTCCCGAGCTCGGCAAGCGCCGGGCCCAGCGGGCTGGGTCGCTCTCCGGCGGCGAACGTCAGATGGTGGCCATGGGACGCGCGCTGATGATGGAGCCCGCCGTCCTGCTCCTTGATGAGCCCTCCGCAGGCCTCTCCCCTGTCAAGCAGGACGAAACCTTCCTGCGGGTGCACGAGATCAACCGGGCAGGCGTCTCGGTGATCATGGTGGAACAGAATGCCCGCCGTTGCCTCCAGATCTGCGACCGCGCCTATGTGCTTGACCAAGGAAGGGACGCTTACACCGGAACCGGGCGGGAACTGATGAAGGACCCCAAGGTGATCCAGCTGTACCTCGGCACTTTGGCGGACGAGGTCTAAGCCGCCTCCGTCCAGTAGCTCCCAGAAGGGCCGTCACCGTCCGGTGGCGGCCCTTCTGCGTGCCCAGCTTGGTTCTCCGTGC
This sequence comes from Pseudarthrobacter sp., assembly GCF_036675385.1. NCBI lineage: Bacteria > Bacillati > Actinomycetota > Actinomycetes > Micrococcales > Micrococcaceae > Pseudarthrobacter > Pseudarthrobacter sp. The sequence continues at coordinate 18,894 of NZ_JAKFFD010000135.1, forward strand.
CGTCCGGGCGCCTCCGGCAGCCACTTGCTCGGCGCCTGCGCTCGGACCTCCCCGGCGGCCCCCTCCCCTCGCGCGCACAAGAAAGAACCCCCGCCCGGTGCAATCCGGGCGGGGGTTCTTGTGCAGGAGGCGGCTTTACAGCTTGCCGAATTCTTCCTTGGACGGCGCGTACTTGTTGTCGTCCTGGTACTCGTAGATGCCGATGTAGGCTTCCGTCGGGTCGCCGGCGTCGGAGAACGTCACCGGACCTGACTGGCCGTCGTAGTCGATGTCCTTGCCGTTGCGGAGCAGCGTGACGCAGGAGGCGAAGTCGGTGCACTTCTCACCCGACTCCGAGACTGCCTTGAGCTGCTTGGCAATCTCAACGCCGCTGGTGCTCTTGGCGGCTTCAGTGGCAAGGGCGATCAGGTTCACAGCGTCGTAGGACTCACCGGCGTAGCTGTAGTCCTTCAGGGCCGGATCAATGGCGAGCAGCTTCTTCTTGAACGCATCCTTGGCGAAGGTGCCCGGGATGGTTCCCTGGGCGCCCTTCAAGGTGCCGGCCTGGAAGTCCTTGCTGTAGTCGGAAGTGTTGCCGTCCACGAGGAACATCTGGGTGGGCTTGACACCCTTGCCCGTCATCAGCGGCACGATGCTCTTGGCCTGGTCAAAGGTGATCAGGGCAATCGCGTCGGGCTTGGCCGCAATGACCTTGTCCACCTGGCTGCTGAACTGGGAGTCGCCCTCGTTGAAGAGCTCCTCCGCAACCACCTTGCCGCCGGCCGCTTCGAAGGCGGACTTGACGTTGCTGGCAAGGCCGGTTCCGTAGGCGTCGTTGAGCACGATCATGCCCACAGTCTGTGCACCACAGGTGGCCATGTAGTTGCCAAGGACCTTACCCTGCAGCACATCTGACGGCGCAGTACGCCAGTAGAGGCCCTTGTCATCCCAGGTAGTGAAATCCGGGGAGGTGTTGGCGGGCGAGAACTGGATGACACCGGCACCCGTGATCTGGTTGATGACCGTCTTGGAGACACCGGAAGACGCGGCACCGATGATGGCGCTGACGCCCTGGCCGAGGAGCGCGCTGGTGGACTGCGTGGCGATATCTGTCTTAGTGTCGCCGGAGTCACGGTGGATCACTTCCACAGGCTTGCCCAGGACACCCCCGGCATCATTAACTTCCTTGATGCCAAGATTCACACCCGCGATTTCGGGCGGCCCGAGGAAGGCCAGGGAGCCGGTGGTGGGGAGCAGGGAACCCAGCTTGAGCGGCGTTTCCGTGACGGTGGTTGCAGGCGGAACAGCGCCTCCAGCGCCTGCCGTTGATGTGCTTCCGGGAGCCGCGCCGGGAGCGGGGCAGGAGATCCCAGATGCTGACGTGGTGGTTTCTGTCGAGCTCGGGGTGGAGGTACCACCACAGGCTGTAACCAGAAAGGCGACGCCGACGCTAAGCGCTGTGAGCTTAGCAAGACGGGGTGCCGCCGGGGAAAGTGAAATCATTGACAATCTCCTGGATCGAAAGGTGCGAACGGCCTTTGACGCGGATGATCAGGTGTTCCTGATTTAACTTCAAGCTAATGCATATCTTCGGCGGATATAAGTGACTGAGGTCACATCCTTATAACAGTCGTTGCATATGCGAAATCAATGAACGGGAGAGGTCCGTTGAAGTAACGCGGGAGGCGCGGAAGGGCACGTCAGGAGGAACTCCCTAGGGAGAATTTGTACCCCAGGTGGGACTCGAACCCACAACACGCGGATTTTAAGTCCGCTGCCTCTGCCAATTGGGCTACTGGGGCGCCCGGTCTATGGTATCCCGTCATTCGCCCGCAAGCGGTCCGGCGTACCGGAACGTCCCGTGGACCCCGCCGGGCCAGACCGCCAGCGGGAGCAGCTGGAAGTGGTCCCCCCAGGCGGCGTCGGGAGGGAGGACGCCGAAGGACGCAGCCGGGACAAAGCCGAAGCGCGGGTAGTATTCGGTGCTGCCCAGCAGCGCAATCCCGCCTTCCCCCGCCGCGTTGGCCCGGGCAATCGTGTCGTTCATGAGGGCAGTGCCGATCCCATGGCGCTGGAGCCTGGGTGTCACACCGATGGGCCCGAGCCCCAGCAACCCGTAGTCGCCCACCCAGCCCCGTGTGCTGATCACATGGCCGACTATCTCGTCGTCGAGCACCGCCACCACGCTGAACTCGGGCAGGTAGTCCTCGCACTCGAAGAGGCGGCGGAGCACGTCCACCTCCCCGGGCTCCCCGTCCACCGGCAGGCCCGTGACCGGGGAGACCGCGAACGCCTCGCCCGTCAATGCGAGGATCTTGTCCCTGTCCGCAGCCGTCTCGTTCCTGAGCAGCAGCTCGGGCCGCGGCACGTGCCGGCTGGCCGCTGACAGCTCAGCTAGGGCTTCGACGGCGCGTGGTGCGTCCGCCAGCGGCACCAGCAGGTGGTCGTGGTGGAAGCCGGCCAGCACGTTGCAGCTGATCCTGGCGTCGGTCAGGGCCTTCCCCACGGCGGCGGTCAGGCCAACAGCCTCCAGCGCAGAGTGCACTTCCAGCGTGATCCAGGCCGCCACAAAGTCGTAGTGCAGCCCCAGGCTGTCTGCCCTTTCCCGCGGCAGGACGACCGTCAGGCCCTCGGCCTCACGGACGGCAGCTTCGATGCCGGGCTCGAGCGGCCTGCCATGCGGCCACAGGACGTAGACGTACTCCCCCTCCCGCAGTACCGGTTTCAGTGTTGCCAGCAGGGTCTGGAGGTTCTTTTCGCCAGTCATGCTGCCAGTCTAGAAGGGACACCAGGCGGGAAACGCCAAAACGGCGGCTATCCCTCAAGGGGACAGCCGCCGTCGGGCGTTACAAATGCTGCGTCGGGATGCCGGTGTTACTTGGCGTCCGCGGTGACCGACTGCTTGGGGTCCACGCTGGTGGCCTCCGCAGAGCCGGGCTTTGCCGCTCCGGCGGATGCCTCCGGCGCGCTGGCCGCCGGGGCGGGAGCAGCCGCAGCCGGCTTGGGAGCCGGTGTGGCAGCGGCCACGAAGGCACCGCGCGGGTTGTCGAGGTCGATCAGCTGGGTGGTGTCGCGGCCCATAAAGAACGCGAGGATCCAACCCATGATGACGCGGACCTTGCGCTCCATGGTAGGCATGGCCATACCGTGGTAGCCGCGGTGGGCCAGCCAGGCGAGCGGGCCCTTGAGGCCAATGCGGCCCACGAGGTTGATGTTCGCGACACCCTTCCACTCGCCGAAGCCAGCCACAGCACCCAGGTTCTTGTGCTTGTAATCCTTCAGCGGCTTGTCCCAGCGCGAAGCCCAGAGGTTCTTGGCGAGGCGCTTGGCCTGGCGCAGTGCGTGCTGGGCGTTCGGGACGCAGGTGCCGTCCGGCAGGCCGCTGCCCGTAAGGTCCGGCACTGCGGCGATGTCGCCGGCAGCCCAGGCGTTGTCGATGATGCCTTCATCGCCGGCGATGCGGAGGTCCGGCAGGACCCGGACGCGGCCGCGCGGTTCCAGCGGGAAGTCGGAGGAGCGGATCATCGGGTTGGCCTGCACGCCGGCAGTCCAGACGAGTGTGTCGGCTTCGAATTCCTGGGCAAAGGACTTGTCCGGGAGGTTGATGAGCTTCAGGGAGCCCTCAGCGCTGTCCAGGGAGGTGTTCAGCAGGACCTCGATGCCGCGGCTGCGGAGGTGCTCCACAACCCATTCGGCCTGCGGTGCCGTGACCTCGGGCATGATGCGGCCCATGGCTTCAACCAGGACGAAGCGAACTTCTTCCTGACGGATGCGGGGGTTGTTCTTGACCGCGGCGCGGGCCAGGTCTTCCATTTCGGCGATGCACTCGATGCCGGCGAAGCCGCCACCGACAACCACGAAGGTCAGCGCCTTGGCACGGGCAGCAGGGTCCGCGATGGTGGACGCGGCTTCGAGTCGCTCAAGCACCTTGTTGCGAAGGGCCACGGCCTCTTCGATGGTCTTCAGGCCGATGCCCTTGTCCGCCAGGCCCTTGATGGGGAAGGTGCGGGTGATGGCGCCTGCGGCCACCACGATGTCGAAGTAGGGGATCTCGATGTGTTCTCCACCGTCCGCGGGCGCCACGACGGCGGTGCGGTTGGCGTGGTCGATCGAGGTGACGCTGCCCTGGATGAGTTCAGTCTGCTTCAGGTGCTGGCGGTGCGAGACCACTGCGTGGCGGGCCTCGATGTTGCCGCCGGCCACTTCGGGCAGGAAGGGCTGGTAAGTCATGTAGGGCAGTGGATCCACGAGGGTGACGATGCCACCGGCATTCGCGATCTTCTTCTGCAGTTTGAGTGCTACGTACAGGCCGACGTACCCGCCGCCGACGACGAGTACCCTGGGACGGTCCTGGAGCTCTGGGGTGGTTGCCATGATTTAAGGATACAACAGTTTGTGAAAATCTTCACTAACTACGATTTGCCGCCTGAATCAACGGTTTGGAACGCGCCGGTATCGGGTTCCTCGCGCGCTGCTCCGGGGTTACGGGCAGCCCTCCGCAGCTGGAGGACGGCTGCCCCGATGATCACCACAAAGAGGATCACTGAACCGATCACGACGGCGGCGCCCACGGCACTGTCCCGCTGTGAGGGCGCCTTCGCCGCGGGCACAGTGGGTTCGGGCAGCGTGGGAACGGCACTTGCCACTTCGTCGGTGGGCACCGGCGCCGGCGCACCCAGGTTGCCGCGGCGGTGCACGCGGATCCAGTCCGCGATGGAGCCGAGCGGGTTGGCGGCGGCTTCCGGGACGGAGTCCTTCAGGGCAGCCTCGGCGTTCAGCACGCCAAAGCCGTACAGCGGGTCTTTTCCGGCAGGACCGGCGTCCTTGGCCGTGCTGACGATCCGGTTGATGACCTGCTTGGCGCTCATCTCCGGCCACTTGGAACGGATGAGCGCGGCCACACCGGCAACGATCGGGGCAGCTCCGGACGTTCCCGCCCATTCTGCGTAGCCGCCGCCCGGCAGCCCGCCCAGCAGGTTTTCAGCCGGGGCCGCCACACCGATGCTGATCCCCTGGGAGGACGAGTCGACGCTCGCTGTGCCCTTGCGGTCCAGGCCGGCGACGGTGAGGACGCCGGGGATAGTGGCGGGCGCGCCGACCTGGAGGTTGCCGCCGATCCGGTTTCCGGCGGCGGCAACGATCACCACATCCTTCTGCTCGGCATAGAGGAAGGCAGCGTCCCAGCTCTGGGGCCACTGCGGCGTTGCGCTGCCCAGCGAAATGTTAATGACTTTGGCCCCGTTGTCCACGGCCCAACGGACCGCTTCCGGGATCTGGTCCTGATCACTCTTGCCCGCGGGGTTGGCCGATCCCAGCCACGTTGACACGGACAGGATCTCAGCCTCAGGAGCCACGCCAATCATGCCGTCCGGACCGGCAGCCAGGCCTGGTTTGGGCGAGGCGGTGGCGCCGGCCGGCTGGTGTCCGCGGCCGGCCAGGATAGTGGCCACCAGGGTCCCGTGTTCCGGCTTGACCCCCAGGCTTTTCTGCCCGTTGGGAGTGCCGGCCCCGGACACGTCGAAGCCTCCGGTGACGGCGCCCTTCAGGTCAGGGTGCTGGGCATCCACGCCGCTGTCGATCACCGCGATCTTGACACCCGCGCCCTTGGAAACCTCCCAGGCCTTCGTAATTCCGGATTCGCCAAGCCAGTACTGCTTGTCCCGTTCGGCGTCGGCCATGGCCGCGGGCGCCAGGGTCAGTCCGGCGGCCAGGCTGACGCCGGCAAGGGTCATCGCCAGGAGAGCTGACGCGGCCCGGCGGAACCGTGCTGTTGCTCTGGTCATGTGGGTTCCCATGCTTGGTTGGCTGAAGGCCTGGTTAGTGGATGCTCAGGGCAATTCCGTCAAGAATATCGTGTTCACTGGCCGTGGCCGTGACGATCCGGCCCGCAGTGAGTTCATTCAGCCGCTCCAGGATGCGCCGCCACACCAGCCCGCCGGCACCCATGACGTCGACGCGGCCGGGGTGCATGTACGCCAGTTCGGCACGTTCCCGCCTGGTCAGGTGGAGGAGGTCAGTAGCGGCTTCGGTGATGGTGCCGATGGACAATTCCGTCCCGTGGATCGCCGCCGGCGAATACTCCGGAAGCCGCAGGGCATGGGCGGTGATGGTGGTGATCGAGCCGGCCACCCCGACGACGGCTGTGGCGCGTTCCAGCGGAACGTCCAGCCCCGCCCGGGCGATGGCGGCATCGATGTCGGCTTCCGCGGCGGCGATCTGCTCCGCCGTGGGCGGATCGTCCTGCAGGTGCCGTTCGGTCAGGCGGACGCAGCCGACATCCACGGACTTGGCGGCCGTAACACCGCTGGCGGTACCTAGGACGAACTCCGTGCTGCCGCCGCCGAGGTCCACCACCAGCACCTGCTCGCCGTCAAGGATGGGCAGCACGCTGCTGGCCCCGGCGAACGACAGGGCAGCTTCTTCATCGCCCGAGATAACTTCCGGCTCAACGCCCAGCAGTTCCCGGATCCCGTCCACAAAAACCTGGCGGTTGCGCGCGTCCCGGCTGGCCGAGGTTGCCACAAAACGGATGGAGTCGGCGCCATGCTCACGGATCATGGCTGCGTATTCCCGTGTGGCCGCGAAGGTGCGCTCCAGTGCCTCAGGGGCAAGTTCGCCGGTGGCGTCCACGCCCTGGCCCAGCCGGACAACCCGCATCTCGCGGACAACGTCGGTGAGCTTCGCTGTCCCGTTGCTGCGGTCGATGTCGGCGATGAGCAGGCGGAGCGAGTTCGTGCCGCAGTCGATGGCGGCGACGCGGGTCATGCCCCTGCCCCGTCAGCGCTTGCTGTCTTGCGGACCGGAGCGGGCCGGCCCACGATCTCCGGCAGGCCCTGGGGTCCGTGGCGGCTGAGATCCTTTGACGGGGCCTCCCCTGCGGTGTCCCAGGCGCCGTCGCAATAGCAGCGGTCCGTTGTCCACCATTCACTGATGCCGGCAATGGCCTCATCCCCCAGCGGGTTCACGCCGGGACCTGCCGCGAGGGAGTGGCCCACCAGGACGTGGAGGCATTTGACCCGGGTGGGCATGCCGCCGGCGGAGATGCCGTCAATTTCCGGGACGGCGCCGATGCCGGAACGCTCGCCGATGGCCGCGCGGGCTCCGAGATAGTCCTCGTGCGCCGCACGGTAGGCGGCCGCGAGGGGCTCATCGGCGCTCAGGCGTTCATTCATGTCGTTCATCAGCCCGGCAGCTTCCAGCCGGGAAACCGCCGACGTGATGACGGGGTGGGTCAGATAAAATGTGGTGGGAAACGGCGTCCCGTTGCTCAGCCGCGGTGCGGTGGCGGCGACGAGGGGGTTGCCACAGACGCAGCGCGCCGGGATTTCCACCACATCGCGCACCGGCCGTCCCAACTGCCTGCTGAGTACTTCAAGATCGTGTGCTGATGGCTGGCGGGACTTCTCCGGCGCAGTCGCCGTGTTTTCTTCCACTGGCGCGGGCCATCCTTCCTCTAGCTGTTCAGTCTGTGGCCGCACGCCTGATGGACTCCCACAGGGAATCCACCCACGGCAGATCGGCGGGGTCTTGTGCTGCTGTGGCGGTCAGGCTACTGCTTGTTCCGGCCGGCAGATCGCTGCCGAAGACCCAGTAGCCGGATTCACCCGGCATAACCATGTTAATGCGGTCGCGGGCCTGCTGTTTCACGTAGTTCGGATCCTGCCACCGTGAGATCTGCTGCCGCAGGGCGTCCTGCTCGGCCTGGCGGGCGGCGATATCGGCGCTGAGGGCGGCGAGTTCGGCGCGTTTGTCGAAGAAGATCTTCACGGTGGGGGCCAGCATGATGGTGATGGCAATCATGACCACCGCGAGTGCCAGCATGCGGCCGGAGAACGCCTTGGCGGGCACCGGCTGGCTGTCATCCTGCGTGGTGTCAGGCTTCCGTGTCTTGCCCGCGGCGTTACCGCTGCGGCCGCCCCCCTGCCCTTTGCTTGCCGGGAGCCTGGTGTCCGATGCGGATGTTCCGGCGCTGGACGCCGGGCCGGTTTTGCCCGTGTTCCCGCCCTTTGCGCTGCTGGGTGTACCGCCAAAATCGGCGCGGATGACGCCGGCGTCTTCCGTGGCTGGGTCCGTGGTGGCCTGATGCCTCGAAGCGGCTTTGGGAACTTTGGGACGGCGGGTGGCCATGACACTCCTGAAACGTGCGGCCTGCCTCTGGCCGCAACTCTGCGCTTGATGCCGGCTCAATCAATGCCGGCTAAACAAAAACCGGTGGCTATGGTCGTTCAACCATAGCCACCGGTCAGAGGTTTACGCGGCTACTAGCCCTTGAAACGCGGGAAAGCGCTGCGGCCGGCGTAGCGTGCGGCGTCGTCGAGTTCTTCTTCGATGCGCAGGAGCTGGTTGTACTTGGCAACGCGCTCCGAGCGTGCCGGGGCACCGGTCTTGATCTGGCCGGCATTGGTGGCCACCGAGATGTCGGCGATGGTGGTGTCCTCGGTCTCGCCGGAGCGGTGCGAGGTGATGGTGGTGTAACCGGCGCGCTGGGCCAGGCTGACGGCGTCCAGCGTTTCGGTCAGTGAACCGATCTGGTTGACCTTGACCAGCAGGGAGTTGGCGGTCTTGGTGTCGATGCCGCGCTGCAGGATGGCCGGGTTGGTGACGAAGAGGTCATCGCCGACGAGCTGGACCTTGTCACCGATGCTGTCGGTGAGGGTCTTCCAGCCGTCCCAGTCGTTCTCATCCAGGGGATCCTCGATGGAAACCAGCGGGTAGTCGGCCACGAGCTCGGCGTAGTAGGCGCTCATCTCGGTGGCGGACAGTGCCTTGCCCTCGAACTGGTAGGCGCCGTCCTTGAAGAACTCGGAGGAGGCGACGTCCAGTGCCAGGGCGATGTCCTTGCCCGGGGTGTAGCCGGCGTTCGTGATGGCTTCCTGGATCAGGTCCAGCGCAGCACGGTTGGACGGCAGGTTAGGCGCGAAGCCACCTTCGTCACCCAGGCCGGTGGACAGGCCCTTGGCCTGCAGGACGGACTTGAGGTTGTGGTAGACCTCGACGCCCCAGCGGAGGCCCTCGGAGAACGTCTCGGCGCCGATCGGCACGATCATGAATTCCTGGATGTCCACGTCGGAGTCGGCGTGCGAGCCACCGTTGAGGATGTTCATCAGCGGAACCGGCAGGACGTGCGCGTTGGGGCCGCCCAGGTACTTGTACAGCGGCAGGTCTGCGGAGGCGGCAGCGGCGTTGGCAACGGCCAGCGAAACGCCCAGGATGGCGTTGGCGCCGAGCTTGGCCTTGTTGGGGGTGCCGTCCAGGTCGATCATGGCCTGGTCGATGCTGCGCTGGTCGGTGGCGTCGAAGCCGGTCAGTGCCGGAGCGATCTGGTCGATGACAGCGTCAACGGCCTTCTGGACACCCTTGCCGAGGTAACGTCCCTTGTCTCCGTCACGGAGCTCAACAGCCTCGTGCTCACCGGTGGAGGCACCGGACGGTACTGCCGCGCGGCCGATCTGGCCGTCGGAGAGCAGTACTTCAACTTCTACGGTCGGGTTTCCGCGGGAATCGAGGATTTCGCGGGCGTGGATGGCATCGATAAGCGCCATGGATGTGCTCCTTATGGGCGATTTTGGGGGGAACGAACAGCTGGAAAAAGCGTTAAATCTGGGACGTCCTCGTCAGGGACCAAGCCTAGTCGAGAGTGGTGCAGGTTACGGAACCCTATCCATCACCCGGACGTCATGATGGCGACGCGAACTGCCGCCGAATGGCGCCCCGGAGGGCCCGTTCGGCGTCGAATCCCTTGGCACGGGCAGAGCCGACGACGGCGAGCAGCAGGTCGCCGAGCTCCTCCTCCGTCGTTGCGGTTTCGACTTCCGGGGTTTCCGCAAGCTCAACCACAGTTCCGGCCCGCTCGGCCCGGTCAAGGAACTTCTGCGCCTTCGCCAGGGCCGGCAGCGCGTCCGGGATCCCTTCAAAGGGCCCCGTTCGCTCCGGACGTTCCGCAGTCTTCACGGCGTCCCACTTCCGGACAATCTCGGCCACCGAGGCAGGGAAAGTGTCCTGCAGCGTGCCGTCAGGCCGGAAGACATGGGGATTGCGGCGGACCATTTTGGCACTCAGCCCGCGTGCGACGTCGTCGAACATGAACGTGCCGCGCTCCTCGGCGAGCCGGGCGTGCAGCACCACTTGAAGCAGCACATCGCCCAGTTCGCCGCGAAGCTCCACGTCATCCGCGCCGGTCTCGATGGTCTCGGCAACCTCGAAGGCCTCCTCCAGGAGGTACTCCACCAGCGAGGCATGGGTGAGGGCGCCCATCCACGGGCAGTGCTCCCGCAGCTGGGCCACGATCCCCAACAGCTCCCCCAGCTCGCAAGCTCGCCCGGGGACCCCGGCTGCCGTGGGCCCAGCGACCAGCCGATCGATGGGAGCGTGCTCAGCCAAGGTTGTCGTAGGCGTCGTTGATGTACTCCACTAACGCTTCCTTCTCTTCAAGCGGCAGGAAGGAGGCCTCGGCAGCGTTCAGCGTGAGCTCCAGCAGATCGTCGAGGTCGTAGTCGAAGGTTTCCACGAGGAGCTCGAACTCGTCCGTCAGGGTGACGCCGCTCATCAGCCGGTTGTCGGTGTTGATGGTGACGTTGAAGCCCAGCTGGTACAGCATGTCCAGCGGGTGGCTCTCAATGCCCTCGCCGAATCCGGCGATCGCTCCGGTCTGGAGATTCGATGACGGGCAGATCTCCAGGGCGATGCCCCGGTCACGGACCCAGCTGGACAGATCGCCCAGCGTGACCAGGCCGATGCTGTCGTCGTCGCCCGCGGCCTCGTCGTCTTCGTCGTCGAACTCCACCATGATGTCCTCGGCGATCCGGACGCCGTGGCCCAGGCGCAGTGCCCGGCCGTCAACGAGGGCGGACTGGATGCTTTCGAGTCCGGCGGCCTCGCCGGCGTGCACCGTCGCGGGGAAGTTGTGCTGGGCGAGGTACGTGAAGGCGTCCTTGAACCGGGACGGGAGGAAGCCGTCTTCTGCTCCGGCGATGTCAAAGCCCACAGCGCCCTTGTTGCGGTGGCGGACAGCCAGTTCGGCGATTTCCTGGCCACGGTCCGCGTGCCGCATGGCGGTGATCAGCTGGCCCACCTGGATTTCGCGACCGCTTTCGCTCACGGCGTCGACGCCGGCTTCGAGGCCTTCCTGGACTGCTTCAACAGCCTCGTCCAGGGACAGGCCCTTCTGGAGGTGCTGCTCCGGCGCCCAGCGCACTTCGCCGTACACCACGCCGTCGTCCGCGAGGTCTTCCACGAATTCCTTGGCGACGCGGATGAGGCCTTCCTTGGTCTGCATCACGGCGACCGTGTGGTCGAACGTTTCCAGGTAGCGGACCAGCGAGCCGGAGTCGGCGGACTCGCGGAACCACTCGCCCAGGGCCACCGGGTCCGTGGAGGGCAGCGTGTGGCCAACGGCCTCGGCCAGTTCGATGATGGTGGCTGGACGGAGACCACCGTCCAGGTGGTCGTGGAGCGAAACCTTAGGCAGGCTCTTCAGGTCGAAATCGATGGCAGGGGCAGCGTCAACAATAGGCTCAGTCACCATCCAACCTTAGGGTCGGCAGGCGGCTTATGCCAGCCGCTACTTTCCCAGCTGCTCCGCCTCGGCCGGGGCAGACGCCAGCAGCGGAGAAGCCGCGGTGTGCGCCGGCAGGGAACCTTCCGGGCCGCCGTCGAGCCATTCATCCACGGTTTCGGCGTCATTGCGGGCCAAGTGCTTGTGCCACCAGCGCAGCAGGTGGTCGATCAGGATGCCCAGCACAATCGCGAACACCACGGCAATGCCTGCGCTGAGCAGCGGGTTGTGGTGGAGCCAGGGGAACGAACTGGCCAGGATCCCGATGCCGATTGAGTACCCCACCCAGGTGATGCAGGCGAAGGCGTCCAGCAGGAAGAACCGGCGGTGCGCGAAGCCGGTGCTGCCGGCCACATAGTTGACCGCCACCCGGCCCCAGGGAATGTAGCGCGCGGTGAAAATCAGGACGGCGCCGCGTTTTTCGAGTTCATACCGTGCCCAGCCGAAGGCCTTCTGCACTTTAGGGCGCCGCATCCACTTCCAGCGGTCAAGGCCGATCCTGCGGCCGAGCATAAAGGCCATGTTGTCACCGGCGATGGCACCAACCAGGGCAGTCGCGCCCAGGATCCAGAGATTCGGTTCACCGCTGTGCCGGGAAAACGCGGCCAACGCCACAATCAGCGTCTCGCTGGGGACCACCATGGCAAAGCCGTCGATGAAGAAGAACACCAGAAGGACCGGGTAGATCCACCATTGGCCCGCTGCATGGAGCACGGCCTCATTAATAAACTCCACGCGGGTCTTGCTCCTAGACGAAATGATGCAGCCGGAAGTGACGTAAGTCGCTCTTCAGTGTCCCATGCCCTGGACCCCGCCCGCTACGCGCGGGAGCCACAAACCCTAGGCTTCCGGATCCTTCAGCCGCTCCACCACAGGAGCCTTTCCCCGGATGCGGTTAATGATCAGATCCACCACGATTCCAAGGCCCACGGCGCAGACGATGGCGATGGCCGCGCCGAGGAGATGGTTGTTTTCGAACCACTGGCCGAAGAACAGCCCGATACCCACCGAGTAGGAGGCCCAGAGCGTGGCGGACAGGACCGTCAGGCCGACGAAGCGCACGTGCGAATAGTGGGTCACGCCCGCGGTGAGGTTGACGGCGACTCTTCCGATCGGGATGAACCGCGCCACCAGGATGAGCGACGCCGGACGCTTCCTCAGCTCGTCTCCTGCCCAGCGGAAGGCACTTTGCATCCGCGGTCCGCGCATCCAGTGCCAACGCCGGGTACCCACCCGGCGTCCAATGAGGTAGGCGATGTTGTCGCCTGAGAAAGCGCCCAGGCCCGCGACGGCCATCAGAAGCCAGGGATTGGGGACGTCCGCGGTCGCGGCAACGGCGGACAGGCCCACCACCACGGATTCGCTGGGGATTGGCGGGAAAAAACCGTCGATCAGGCAGCAGGCCAGCACAAGGAGGAGCACCCACGGCTGCCCGGCGGCGGCAAGGATGAATTCATTGATGGCCTGCATTGTCCCTATGCTATTCGGTCGATGATGAGCTGCTGGGCCGGGCGCGACCCTTCCGGGGCAACCGTGACGGCGTGTTCAAGGGATTCCTTGGCGCGCGCGAACTTTTCCGGCGTGTCCGTGAGCAGCGTCATCAGCGGCTCGCCGGCACGGACCGTGGCACCGGGCTTTGCATGCATGCGGATCCCTGCACCGGCCTGGACGGCGTCTTCCTTGCGGGCACGTCCCGCGCCGAGGCGCCACGCCGCAACGCCCACTGCCAAGGCATCGAGCCCCACCAGGACGCCGTCGGCCGGGGCGTAGATGACCTCGGATTCCTTGGCGACCGGCAGCTTGGCGCGCGGATCTCCGCCCTGCGCTTCGATCATCCGGTTCCAGAGGTCCATGGCCCGGCCGTCCTTCAACGCGGCGCGCGGATCGGCGTCGTGTACGCCAGCGCAGGCCAGCATCTCTTCGGCCAGCCGGACGGTGAGTTCGACGACGTCTTCCGGGCCGCCGCCTGCAAGGACCTCCACGGATTCCTCCACTTCGATCGCATTGCCTGCCGTGAGGCCGAGCGGGGTGCTCATGTTAGTCAGCAGGGCCACGGTGTTCACTCCCGCGTCCTTGCCGAGGGCCACCATGGTTTCGGCCAGTTCGCGTGCCCGGGCCTCGTCCTTCATAAAGGCTCCGCTGCCCACCTTCACGTCCAGGACCAGGGACCCCGTGCCCTCGGCGATCTTCTTGCTCATGATCGAGGAGGCGATCAGCGGGATCGCCTCGACCGTGCCGGTGACGTCCCGCAGTGCATAGAGCTTCTTGTCCGCCGGCGCCAGCCCCGCCCCTGCAGCGCAGATCACGGCGCCCACGTCCTGAAGCTGCGCCATGATTTCGTCGTTGCTTAGGGCCGCCCGCCAGCCGGGGATCGATTCCAGCTTGTCCAGTGTGCCGCCGGTGTGGCCCAGCCCGCGCCCGGACAGCTGCGGCACGGCCACGCCGAACACTGCCACCAGCGGTGCCAGCGGCAGCGTGATCTTGTCCCCCACTCCCCCGGTGGAATGCTTGTCGCTGGTAGCCTTCACACCGCCGTCGGGCCGCCGGAGGCCGCCGAAGTCCATCCGTTCGCCCGAGGCGATCATCGCCGCCGTCCAGCGCGAAATTTCGGCGCGGTCCATGCCGTTGAGCAGGATGGCCATGTTCAACGCGGCCATCTGTTCGTCGGCGATGACCCCGCGGGTGTACGCGTCAATGGTCCAGTCGATCTGCTCCGGGCTCA
>NZ_JAKFFD010000071.1:0-8198 GCF_036675385.1 Pseudarthrobacter sp.
GGGGCGGGCGTCGACCACGGCCGCCACCTTGACGCCGGCGGCCCGCAGGTCCGCGGCGAGGGCGTAGGCGCTGTCGTTGGTAGTGCTGATGACGACGCGCTGGCCAGCGGCGACGGCGTAACGGTTGAGGTAGCTGCGGACGGCGGAGGCCAGCATGATGCCGGGGCGGTCGTTGTTCTCGAAGACCAGGGGACGCTCGTGGGCGCCGGGGGCCAGAACCACCTGATTAGCACGCACGTGCCAAATCCGCTGCCGGGAGACGCCGGGCGCTGCCGGGCTGGACAGGTGGTCGGTGCGGTTCTGGACCGCAATGACGTAGTTGGCGTCGTAGGCGCCGAAGGCCGTGGTGCGGTTCAGGACCGTGCTTTCGGCCCCGGAAACCAGTTCGGCTTCCACGTCCGCCACCCACTCCAGGGCCGGCTTGCCTTCGATGGCCTCGGCGAGGCCGGGGGCCGTGGACCCGGACAGGAGGGAGCCGCCCAGTTCGGGCTGGTCGTCCATCAGGATCACGCGGGCGCCGGTGCGGACCGCTTCACGGGCCGCGGCCAGGCCGGCAGGGCCACCGCCGATGATCAGGACGTCGGTGTGGACGTACTTCTTGTCGTACTCGGCACGGTCATCTTCCGGGTCCAGTTTGCCCAGGCCGTTCAGCATGCTGGCTGCGAGGCCGTCCACCAGGGTGACGGTGGTGGCGGGAAGCATGGACTCTGCCACGTGGCCCGGGAACCGGGCTTCAACGCGAACCAGTGCGTTGGATTCCTCAACGCCGGCGGACATGATGCCGCGTGCGCGGTCCTCGTACAGCGAGTTTCCGGCGGCGACCCGGCCGTTGGCGAGCAGGGCCGAGGCGAGTGTGTCGCCGGGGTGGCCGGTGAATTCCTCGCCGTCCACGGTGAATCGCCAGGAGATGGTGCGGTCGATGCGTCCGCCGGCGGCGAGGCGGGCATTCTGGGAAGTCACTTGGTTGCTCCTTCCGGGGCGGTGGTGCTGGCAGATGAGGTGCTGCCGGCGATGCTTGTCGTGGCGGTGCTCGGCGCAGCGGTGCCGGTGGTGGTGCTGTCAGCGGCGAGGCTGGCCGTGCCGGACTCACGTGCCGGGGCGGCTGCGTCAGGCCGGGGCGCGCCCATGGGGTAGATCGCCTGGATCTCGTAGCTGACCGTGTCGCGGAGCATGTTGAACCACTGGCGGCAGCCGGTGCTGTGGAGCCAGCGTTCGGCAAAGGCGCCCTTGGTGTTGTCCCGGTAGAACAGGAACTCGGCCCATTCGCGGTCGTTCAGTTCGTTCGGGTTTTCCGGATAGGCCACGTGGGCCTGGCCGCCGTAGTGGAACTCGGTCTCGTCGCGGGAGCCGCAGTTGGGGCATGAAATGAGGAGCATGTCCGGACTCTCTTCTAGTGGGCCACGGCGGCTGCGCCGTGCTCGTCGATCAGGGCGCCGGTTTCGAACCGCTCCAGCGCAAACGGCTTGTTCAGTTCGTGCGGCGTTCCCGTGGCGATGGTGTGGGCAAAGGTGAGGCCCGCGGCCGGCGTGCCCTTGAAGCCGCCGGTGCCCCAGCCACAGTTCACGAACATGTTGTCCACCGGGGTGGTGCCCACGATCGGGGAGGCGTCCAGCGTCGTATCAACGATGCCGCCCCAGGTCCTGAGTACGTGCGCACGGGCAAAGATCGGGAAGAGCTCGACGGCGGCCGCCATCTGGTGCTCGATCACATGGAACGAGCCGCGCTGGCCGTAACCGTTGTAGGAGTCCACTCCGGCGCCCATGACAAGCTCGCCCTTGTGGGCCTGGGAAACGTAGACGTGCACGTGGTTGGACATGACCACTGTGGGGTGGACCGGTTCGTGCAGTTCGGAAACCAGCGCCTGCAGCGGATGGGACTGGATGGGGAGCCGGAAGCCGGCCATTTCGGCCAGGACCGAGCTGTGCCCGGCGGCGCAAAGGCCCACCTTTTCGGTGTTGATGGTGCCGCGGTTGGTCTTGACGCCGGTGACCCGATTGCCGTCCTTGACGAAGCCGGTGACTTCGCAGTTCTGGATGATGTCCACGCCCAGTTCGTCGCACTTGCGGGCGAAGGCCCAGGCCACGTGGTCATGCTTGGCGATGCCGGCGCGCGGCTGGTACGTGGCGCCCATGACGGGGTAGCGGATGTTGTCGTTAATGTTCAGGATGGGGCAGAGTTCCTTGACCTGCTGGGGGTCCAGCCACTCGGCGTCCACTCCGTTGAGTTTGTTCGCGCCCACGCGCCGCATGCTTTCACGTACATCACCCAGGGTGTGCGCGAGGTTCATCACACCGCGCTGGCTGAAGAGGAAGTCATATTCGAGCTCCTCCGGCAGGACTTCCCAGAGCTTGAGTGCGTGCTCGTAGATAGCCGCGCTCTCGTCCCAGAGGTAGTTGGACCGGATGATGGTGGTGTTCCGGGCCATATTGCCGCCGGCCAGCCAGCCCTTTTCGAGGATGGCGATGTTGGTCATGCCGTGGTTCTTGGCCAGGAAGTAGGCCGTGGCCAGACCGTGCCCGCCGCCGCCGACAATCACGGCGTCGTACGAGGACTTGGGTTCCGGGTTCCGCCAGAGGAAATCCGGGTGTTCCGGGAGCTGATCGCCCATCATGCCACCTCGATCGCGTCAGTAGAAAGGTTGGGGTAGAGCGGGAACTTTCCGGCCAGGATTTCAACCCGCTGCCGCAGTTCCGCCACGGCCTCGTCGCTGAACTCGCGCTTGAGTGCTGCGGCGATAATGTCTGCGACCTCGGTGAACTCTGCCTTCCCGAATCCACGCGTGGCCAGTGCCGGCGTGCCGATACGAAGACCGGACGAGATCATCGGCGGACGCGGGTCGAACGGCACGGCGTTGCGGTTGACCGTGATGCCGATCCGGTGGAGACGGTCTTCGCCCTGCTGGCCGTCCAGTTCCGAATTGCGCAGATCCACCAGGACCAGGTGCACGTCGGTGCCACCGCTGACGACGGTCACGCCGGACTCTGCAACGTCGGCAGCCAGCATGCGTTCTGCGATGATGCGGGCGCCTTCCAGGGTTCGTTCCTGGCGGTCGCGGAACTCCGGCTCGGCGGCGAGCTTGAACGCCACAGCCTTCGCGGCAATAACGTGCTCCAGCGGGCCACCCTGCTGTCCGGGGAACACCGCGGAGTTGACCTTCTTGGCGATGTCGGCGTCGTTGGTCAGGATCACGCCACCGCGCGGGCCGCCAAGGGTCTTGTGGGTGGTACTTGTGACGATGTGGGCGTGAGGCACGGGGCTGGGGTGAAGCCCTGCGGCCACGAGGCCGGCGAAATGGGCCATGTCCACCATCAGGTAGGCGCCTACCAAGTCCGCGATACGGCGGAATTCGGCGAAGTCCAACTGCCGCGAGTAGGCGGACCAGCCGGCCACGATGAGCTTCGGCTTGTTCTCAACGGCCAGGCGCTCAACCTCGGCCAAGTCAATGGTATGGGTGTCTTCGCTGACTCCGTACGGGACCACTTTGTAGAGCTTGCCGGAGAAGTTGATCTTCATGCCGTGGGTCAGGTGGCCACCGTGTGCGAGGTTCAGCCCCAGGATGGTATCGCCGGGCTGGATCAGGGCGAACATCGCCGCGGCGTTGGCCTGGGCTCCGGAGTGGGGCTGCACATTGGCGAACTCGGAGCCGAACAATGACTTAAGACGGTCGATGGCCAGCTGCTCAACCACGTCAACGTGTTCGCAGCCGCCGTAATAGCGCTTGCCCGGGTAGCCTTCGGCGTACTTGTTGGTCAGGACGGATCCCTGCGCCTCCATGACGGCAGTCGGCGCAAAGTTTTCGGAGGCGATCATCTCCAGCGTGCCCTGCTGGCGCAGGAGCTCCTGCTGAACAGCTGCATGGATCGCAGGATCGGTCTCTGCGAGCGTACGGGTCAGAACGTCGACCATCTTTTCTCCTCTGCTATCTAATATCCTGTTGATATATTAGTTTCGTGACTCAAGTATGCTATTCAGTCAGGTGGGTGTCAACAGATTTTTCAAGCCATCCCAGAGGCGCCAGAAGCGCGGCTGGAGGGCCGCGCTTCTGGTAGAAAGTTTGCGAGGTGGGGCTTGGATCAGGTGAAGAGCGCCTTGCGGACGGCATCCTCGAAGCCACTGACGTGGCTCCTTGCCAGATCAGCGGCCCGTGCCTCATCGCCGTCAATCACTGCGCCGAGCAGGTCCAGGTGCTCATGCACGTGGCGGGAAAGGTCGGGAAGGCGATCCAGAACCATGCACCAGATGCGGGTGGCGAGATTGTCGTACCGGATCAGGACGTCCTCGAGGTGGGGGTTGCCCGCAGCCGCGTAGATGCCCTGATGGACGCGCGCATCAAGGCGCAGGGTTTCGACGACGGAGGCCGCATGGGTATCGAAGGATTCAACAGCCCGCATCACAGCCCGCAACTTCTCCCGCTGCCGTTCCGTGGCCACCCGGGCGGCCCGGGACGCGGCGAGCGGTTCAAGCTGCGTCCGGATTTCTGAAATGAAAGCAAGGTCGGTCACCTCTACGCGGGTGGCAAAGGTGCCCCTGCGCGGATACGAAACCACCAGGCGGTCGAGCTCGAGCCGCTTCAAAGCTTCCCGCACCGGAGTCCGCCCCATGCCGAGATCCCTGGCGAGGTGGTCGTCGTTGAGAAGATCGCCGGGTTTGATCTCCAGCATCAGCAGCCGGTCGCGGATGCGCTCGTAGGCCACGTCCGCCAACGACTTCTTGACTCCATCTGCCACGATCGCCAACGCTTCAACAGCCATAGCCCGGACCCCTTTCCATTCAAGCCAAATAGGCTATTGACCTCGCCCACTGACCAGTATACGCTGATTCCCAACCCTAATATATCAGTTGATGTTTTTGGAATATATCTAACTGAAGATACCCAAAGGAGGAGACATGACCATTGTGGCAACAGACTCATCAACCAGCACGCTGACTCAGACCGACCCCCGCGTGAAGGACAAGGCCCAGAAGTTCGTACTCACACTGTCGTGCGTCGAACGTGCCGGCATTGTCCAAGCAGTCACCACTTTTCTCTTCGAACGTGGCTTCAACATCGACGAGCACCAACAGTTCGACGACGGGCTCCGCGAGACGCTGCACCTGCGCACCGCGTTCTCTGGTTCCCCCGAGTACACGCCGGAGCGGCTCCAGGCGGAGTTCAATTCCATCGCGGACCGCTTCGAGATGAAGTTCAGCTTCCATGACCAGACCAAACAGCGCGTTCTGGTCATGGTGTCCAAGTTCGGCCACTGCCTGAATGACCTGATCTTCCGCTGGCGCGGCGGTAGCCTGGGCGGCGACATCGTCCTAGTGGTGTCCAATCATGAAACCCACCGGGCCATGGCCGAAGCCGCCGGCCTGCCCTTTGTCTACCTCCCCGTGACCCCGGAGACGAAGGTAGCCGCCGAACAGCGACTGCTGGATCTCGTCGACGAGCACAACATTGACCTCGTTGTGCTCGCCCGGTACATGCAGGTGCTCTCCGATGACCTCTGCCGCTCCCTCGAAGGCCGGGCCATCAACATCCACCACTCCTTCCTGCCTGGTTTCAAGGGAGCGCGCCCGTACCACCAGGCGTACGACCGTGGCGTCAAACTGGTAGGTGCCACCGCCCACTACGTGACGGCTGAACTCGATGAAGGGCCAATCATCGAACAGGAAGTCATCCGGGTGGACCACAGCTACGGTCCCACCGCGCTGTCAACAGTCGGACAGGATGCTGAAGCGCTGGCACTGTCCCGCGCCGTCCGGTGGCACTGCGAGCACCGTGTGTTGCTGGACCAAACCAGCACTGTCGTGTTCCGGTAAGCACCACCACCACATCAGCAAAGACAACACACGAAAATCAGCAGGAGAAACCACATGGCTTCGACGCCAAGCATTGTAATTATTGGAGCGGGAATCGTAGGCACGAACCTGGCCGACGAACTGGTCGCGCGGGGTTGGAACAACATCACCGTCCTGGACCAGGGGCCCCTCAATATGCCTGGAGGCTCCACGTCCCACGCCCCCGGCCTCGTTTTCCAGACGAACCCTTCAAAGAGCATGGCTGCCTTCGCCAAGTACACGGTTGAGAAGCTCCTGTCCCTGAGCGAAGACGGCGTCAGCTGCTTCAACCAGGTCGGCGGTCTGGAAGTTGCCACCACCGAGACCCGCCTCGCGGACCTGAAGCGGAAGCTCGGCTATGCCGCCGCGTGGGGCATTGATGGCAAGATCCTTACCCGCGAGGAATGCAAGGAGCTCTACCCGCTGATCAATGAGGAAGACATCCTGGGCGGCCTCCACGTACCCAGCGATGGCCTGGCACTCGCCGCCCGCGCAGTCCAGCTGCTCATCAAACGCACGGAAGCCGCCGGGGTTAAGTACATCGGCAACACCGAGGTCACCGGAATCGAACAGTCCAACCGCCGGGTCACAGGAGTGGCGACCGCTGAAGGCGTCATCCCCGCGGACATCGTGGTTTCCTGCGCCGGCTTCTGGGGCGCCAAGATCGGCGAGATGATCGGGATGTCCGTCCCGCTCCTCCCGCTGGCCCACCAGTACGTCAAGACCACTCCCGTCCCGGCACAGCAGGGCAAGAACGAACAGCCCAACGGCGCGTCGCTGCCCATCCTGCGCCACCAGGACCAGGACCTCTACTACCGCGAACACGGCGACCGCTACGGCATTGGTTCCTACGCACACCGCCCCATGCCCGTGGATCTTGACGAGCTGGGCAGCTACGAACCCAGCAGCATCAGCGAACACAACATGCCTTCGCGCCTGGACTTCACCCTGGAGGACTTCCTTCCTGCGTGGGAGGCCACCAAGCAACTGCTGCCGGCCCTCCGCGAAAGCGACATCGAGGATGGCTTCAACGGCATCTTCTCCTTCACTCCGGACGGCGGCTCGCTGGTGGGCGAATCGAAGGAAGTGGACGGCTTCTACGTGGCTGAGGCCGTGTGGGTGACCCACTCCGCCGGCATTGCCCGCGCCGTTGCCGAACTGCTGACCACCGGCAAGTCCAGCATCGATCTTGGTGACTGCGACATCCACCGCTTCGAAGAAGTCCAGCTGACTCCCGAATACGTCAGCGAAACGTCCCAGCAGAACTTCGTCGAAATCTACGACGTCCTGCACCCGCTGCAGCCAAAGCTCTCTCCGCGGAACCTGCGCGTCAGCCCGTTCCACGCCCGCCACAAGCAGCTGGGCGGCTACTTCCTGGAGGGCGCCGGATGGGAACGTCCGTACTGGTTCGAAGCCAACGCTGAACTGCTCAAGGAGATGCCTGACGAATGGCAGCCGCCGGCACGTGACGCCTGGTCCGGGATGTTCAGCTCGCCCATCGCCGCCGCCGAAGCCTGGAAGACCCGCACCGCGGTGGCCATGTACGACATGACCCCGCTCAAGCGCCTCGAGGTCTCCGGCCCCGGAGCCCTGAAGCTGCTGCAGGAGCTGACCACCGCCGACATGACCAAGAAGCCGGGGGCGGTCACCTACACCCTCCTGCTGGACCACGCCGGCGGGATCCGAAGCGATATCACCGTGGCCCGCCTGAGCGAAGACACCTTCCAGCTCGGAGCCAATGGAAACATCGACACGGCCTACTTTGAGCGGGCCGCACGCCACCAGACGGAAAACGGAACCGCCAGCGACTGGGTCCAGGTTCGCGACACCACCGGCGGGACATGCTGCATCGGCTTGTGGGGACCCCTCGCCCGGGACCTGATCAGCACGGTCAGCAGCGACGACTTCTCCAATGACGGCCTGCGCTACTTCCGGGCCAAGAAGGTTGTCATCGGCGGCGTCACCGTCACCGCAATGCGGCTGTCCTACGTCGGCGAGCTGGGCTGGGAACTGTACACCAGCGCGGACAACGGCCAGCGCCTGTGGGACGCACTGTGGAAGGCAGGGCAGCCGTTCGGCGTGATCGCTGCCGGCCGCGCCGCGTTCAGCTCGCTGCGCCTGGAAAAGGGCTACCGCTCGTGGGGCACCGACATGACCACCGAGCACGACCCGCTGGAAGCGGGACTCGGTTTCGCCGTGAAGATGACGAAGGAAAACTTCGTCGGCAAGGCAGCACTGGAAGGCCGGACCGAGGAAAACTCCGCCCGCCGGCTTCGCTGCCTGACGGTCGACGACGGCCGCAGCATCGTGCTGGGCAAGGAACCTGTCTTCTACAAGGACCAGGCAGTTGGCTACGTCACGAGCGCCGCTTATGGCTA
>NZ_JAKFFD010000230.1:0-32450 GCF_036675385.1 Pseudarthrobacter sp.
CGAAACCCGTTGTGCTGACAGACCCGGAAGGTATCGCCCGATGAGTAACGACGGCACCATTCTTGCCCAGAGAATCCGAAAGTCCTTCGGACCCAAAACAGTCCTCAAAGACATCGACCTGGAGATCGCCAGCGGAGAGATCTGCTGCATCATCGGCCCCAGCGGCTCCGGCAAATCCACTGTGCTCCGCTGTATCAATGGTCTTGAGACAGTCGATTCCGGCATTCTCAAGGTGAACGGTGAAGACTTTGGATACTACGAAACAGAGCACGCCTATCACGCGGTGAGCCCGAAGAAACTTGCTGAGCAGCGCACCAGGGTTGGCATGGTCTTCCAGTCGTTCAACCTGTTCCCGAACATGACCGCCCACGAGAACATCATGTCCGGCCCCGTATTGGTGAAACATGCTGACAAACAGGTAGCCGGCAAGGAAGCCCACCAACTGCTGGCCAGCGTCGGCTTGAGCGGATTCGGGGACTACTACCCTGCCCAGTTGTCGGGCGGGCAGCAACAACGAGTGGCCATCGCCCGTTCCCTGGCGATGGATCCCCAGATCATGCTGTTTGATGAGCCCACCAGTGCACTGGACCCCGAAAAGGTAGGCGAAGTTCTGGCCGTGATGCAGGACCTGGCCAAGAGGGGCATGACCATGGTGGTGGTCACCCACGAAATGGGCTTCGCCCGCGAAGTGGCCGACTCCCTGATCTTCATGGATGACGGCTACGTTGTCGAACGCGGCGACGCGAGGGAGATCCTTTCCAATCCCAAGGAACCCCGCACACAGTCATTCCTGGAGAAGGTGCTCTGACGATGGACGGAAAGCTCGCCGTCGTAGGGCTCGGAAGCATCGGAAGCATGGCCTTGTGGCAAGCTTCCCGCCTGTCCGACTCCGTGGTCGGGTTCGAAGCAGCTTCTCCTGGCCACTCCCGCAGCGCAGCGGGTGGAGATACGCGCCTGTTCCGCATGCTCTACCGCGGAACACCCGACTACTACCCCATCCTGCAGCGATCCCACAGCCTGTGGGCCCAACTCGAAGCCGAAACCGGCCAGAACATCCTGACCCGCTGCGGCGGACTGTCCATCGGAACCACTGACGGGCCCTATATTCCCAGCCTGCTCGAAACCGCCCGGCTCAATGGTGCACCCTACGAGGTCCTCAGCCGCGAAGAGATGGCAGAACGCTATCCCCAGCACAACCTCCGCCCTGACGACATCGCCGTCTACGACCCCCACGGCGGCGCACTCCGCACCGACCGCGCCGTCACGGCGGCAGTTGCGGCAGCCCAGGCCAACGGCGCAACAATCCACACCAACACCACGATCGACGGAATCCAGGAACCGGACGACGGCGTCGTCATAACCTGCGGCGAGAAGTCCTGGACCTTTGAAAGCGTCATTGTGGCTTCCGGCGGCTGGTCACGGAAACTTATGCCCCACTTCCTGCAGAAGGCCACGGAGCCGTACCGGATTTATCTCACCTGGTTTGTAGCCCGGGATCCAGCAGAGTTTTCCCCGGAGCGGTTCCCCATCTTCATCCGGATTTCCGGGGACCGCTCCATGTACGGCGCACCCGCCGTCGACGGCGCAACTGTAAAAGCCACATTGGACGGCAGGGGGGTTCCCACACCGCGGGCGGATTCAGTCCCCCGGGACCTGACATCCGCGGAAATCTCGGAAACCATGGAGACGGTCACCGAGTTCTTCCCCGGGCTCTTCCCCAATATTGTCCGCTCGGATGCCTTTCCGGAGCTCTTCACCTCGGATGGGAAACCTGTAATCGGCCACGTGAACGAAGAGAGCAAAATCTACTACGCCACAGGCTTCTCCGGCCAAGGCTTCAAAATGGCCACCGGCTACGGCGAAATCGCCGCGAACGAAGCCTTGGGCAAGCGCACTTTCGACGGCCTCGAGTTTGCGCGCCCCCAACGCTTCAAGAGCATTTAACGGGACCAACCCAAGAAAGGTGACTCCGACAAAGCCTGGTGCCCTATGTGGTCTCCAAGGGTTCACGAATCCAATACTGTCTAAGAAATGCAATAGGCCAATAGTGAAGTGAG
The DNA here is from genome assembly GCF_036675385.1 of Pseudarthrobacter sp. Taxonomy (NCBI): domain Bacteria; kingdom Bacillati; phylum Actinomycetota; class Actinomycetes; order Micrococcales; family Micrococcaceae; genus Pseudarthrobacter; species Pseudarthrobacter sp. Next base: position 2,058 of record NZ_JAKFFD010000230.1, read on the forward strand.
GGAATAGCAATGACGGCATCAAAAGGGCTGTTTGTACTGGAGGGAAGACCAACGGCGCAGCTGATCGCCGATCAGTTGCGCGAACAAATTGTCCAGGGGATCTTCCGTCCTGGAGAGCAGATCAATGAATCTGTCCTGGCAAGTCAGCTACGCACGTCCAGGGGCCCTGTCCGTGAGGCGTTGCAGCGGCTGTCCCAGGAGGGGATCCTGGTCAGCCATCGCAACCGCGGAGTGTTCGTCCTGGAACTTTCAGACGACGACGTGAGGGAGATCTATGCAGTCCGCAAGGCTGTGGAATCAACCGCAGCAGACGCACTGCTGGATGCAGACCCGGAACAGGTTAAGGACACCTGCCAGTCCTTGAAGGCCATCATCACCGACATGACGAAGCAGGTCGCTGTCTCGGACTGGCAGGCGATTGCTCGGCTGGATATGCAGTTCCACAGCTCCTTCGTGGCCGGGGCGGGCAACACACGCCTGATCCGTATCTACGAGACCCTCGCGGCTGAATCAAGGATGTGCATACTCAACCTGGCAGTCGCCTACCCCCGCATAGACGTCCTCGTGCAGGAACACCAGAACCTACTGGATCTGCTGCAGGCAGGCGACAGGGAGGCACTCCACAAAGCCATCAAACAACACATGCAGAAGGCCGTCGAGGATCTGACCGCGCCAAGGGAAGAGAACGAAATCACCGCCTAATATCCCCATTAGCGTCGGCGTAGAGCAGGACTTGAGGACTTCGCGGGGGGGCTGCCCGCGACTCGCTTCCCGCAAAGCCATTAGGCTCTGTCGTCGTCGAACTGCAACCCGTCGCCGTCATCGTACTTAGCCTCGGAGACCGGAAGGAGCCCCCTGGCAACTGTGCCCGGTGGCTCCTTCCGGTTCCGAGTCGCCGATCGTCCGCCACTGCGAGCTTTCCTAAAGAGACACGGACCTCGCCACCGCGGCAAGAGCGTGGCATCACGGTGGAGACAACGGCCATCTTGTATTTGTCTGCATCGAACCTTTCCACGCTCAGCTGCAGCCCTTTCTCCCAGACTAGACAGCGCCCACGCGCAGATGTCCGCCATGGGATCGACCGCCTAATCCATGACACTACGCCCCGTCATCCCGGCGATGGATAACGTTGCCGGCACTGCCGCCGTCGTCACCAACTTCGTGGACACAGCCGATTCCACAGCGAGCACGGCACTGCGCCGGATGTTAGTTCGCCGTCGGACCAGCATCGCGGCGAAGACTTAGCGGGACGACGGCCGGCAGTGACTAGGACTGCTTCTACGAAGTTGGGTGCAACGCAGATTCGAGTCCCAAGCCTTGGAACCCGCCAGCTGTCGCACTCAATATCCAGAGCGCGGGTGTGCCGCTCAAGGCAGGCATTACCTCTCCCCTGATGAGGAACCTTGCGTCACTCGGATCCCCAGCGGCTGACCACCATCCGGTTTTCGGGCAGTGGTGACCGGTTCGTGATGGTTCATCGAGCACGAGAGTCGAAGCAGCCGGGCGACGTTTCTTCATGACGTTTCCTTCAATGAGAGGGCCGGCGGGTACCGGCCTCGGTTGGTAGTGCACATAGCCAGTCTAGCAATTGTCAACAATCAACGATAGGTCCGAACCGTGATTTTTTTCTTGTATTCCGACAGATAGCGACCCCTAATACGGGACAAATCCGATGCCGAGTTCGCGCAGGCGCGGCAGGATTTGCGTGCCAACCAGACCACTGAGAACGTCAGGTTCGGCATCCACCCGGTCGCCGGGCGACTGCCCGGGCACATGAACGTGCTCCTCGCCGAAGCCAAAGTCCCGTACGACAGCGTCCTGGAAATGGACGAAATCAACGACGACCTCGGCAACACCTCCGTGGTCCTCGTGATCGGCGCCAACGACACCGTCAACCCCTCCGCCGCCGAAGACCCGGGAAGCCCCATCGCCGGCATGCCAGTACTCCGCGTCTGGGAAGCCGAAAACGTCATCGTCTTCAAACGCTCCATGGCCGCCGGCTACGCAGGCGTCCAAAACCCCCTCTTCTACCGCGACAACTCCCAAATGCTCTTCGGCGACGCCAAAGCCCGTGTCGAAGACATCCTCCGCGCCTTCTAGCTGAAGGTCTCCTGCTGTTCTCGGTCAGCGTCGTCCCAGACAAGCAAGCACATCACCGCGCAGCGAGAGCCGCGCCACAACGAAGGACTAATGCGATGACCAGAATGTTAATCATCAGACCTCCAGGTTCCGGCAAGGGTACTCAGGCCGAACGCATCTCGGAACGCCTCGGCGTCGTTGCGATCTCGACCGGCGACATCTTCCGCCGTCGACGACGGCTTCCTGCTGGACGGCTACCCCCGGACCACAGCGCAGGTGGATTTCCTGGACGGGATACTCGCCGAAGGCGGCCAGTGCCTCGACGTTGTCCTCCAGCTCACCGCCGACGACGAGGAACTCATTTCCCGCCTGTTGGGCCGTGCCAAGGAAACCGGCCGAAGCGACGACAACGAAGCCGTCATCCGCCACCGCCTGGACCTGTACCACGGGCAGACCGAGGCCGTTGTGGCCAAGTACGCGGAACGCGGCACCCTGACCCGGGTGGACGGCATCGGCGGCATCGACGAAATCACCGACCGCGTCATGCAGGCCATCAAAGCGTCCCAAACCGTCTGAAAAAGCCCTCTCGGCGAAGTCTGCTGAAGATAGGAGCCCAGCCACCAACGGTTATCGGCTCTCCGGAGGAGCCCGCGGGTCACCCCTCGCCGTGGTGCCGAAAGCGCGATCGGGCCGCACCCCCGTTGAGGGTGCGGCCCGATCGTCAGTGGCCAGGTGAGACGGCGCTCAGTCGAAGCCGTGAGTGTAGACCTTGCGAATGGTCTCGGTGACCTCCCAGCGGCCGGACCAGTCCTTGGGCTGCACGATCACGTCGCCGCCGGAGATCTCGTAGCTGTTGCCGGTGGCGGCGTCGGTAACCGTCGCTCGGCCGCTCACGATGTAGCACACCTCGGTGTCCTCGCGAGGTGTGACGTCCCAGCCTCCGGGCTGGCACTCCCAGACACCGGTCTTGATGGCGGTGTCGAACTTCAGGATTGATGTCTTGGGGTCACCCGAGTCGTAGCCGGGACGGTGGCCGTTGGGCTCGAGCTCGCCAGTGATGGTGGCGGCGGGCACATAGATGTATGGACGCATAGAATTTTTACCTTTCTTGCCGTACTGTCAATTGTTGACAATCGTAGACCATGCCACGGCGAATGTCTAAGGTAAGGGCAAATCGTTGACAATCTACCAACGGAGGCAGTATTGTCGACAATCGACAGCATCACCCGAAAGTGTTTCGTCGACAATCGACGAGCATCCAATAACTGGAGGATTCATGGCATTCGAAACCAAACCGAAGTTCGTTACATTCGACATGAACGGAACGCTCATCAAGTTCCGTATCAACGACGCGATCCGTGAGGTCTTGGGCGACCGCCTGCCGGTCGAGATCGCCGATGATTTCCTGCAGGCCTGCAAGGCGTACCGGATCGACGAGTGCACGGGCGAGTACAAGCCGTTCCACCAGATTGTCGCCGACTCGATGGAACGTGCATCGCGTCGGCTCGGCCTCGAGTTCCGTGCGGCTGACGCGCGGGCGGTCTACGAGCACATCCCCACCTGGGGCCCGTACCCGGGTGTCACCGAGGCACTGAACCGCCTGGCCGAGGACGTCCCGCTCGTAATCGTCACGAACAGCGACACCGCGCATGCTGTCCGCCTCGCGGAGAACCTCAAGGCCCCGTTCGAGGTCGTCATCAGCGCCGAGCAGATGGGCGTCTACAAGCCACGGCTCCGTGCCTTTGAGTACATGTTCGACAAGCTCGGCGCGACACCGGAGGAGATTGTGCACGTTTCTGCGAGCCCGATGTACGACCTGCGACCCGCGGCCATCATGGGGATCAAGAACAAGGTGTACGTGGACCGGGGCTTCGAGCACGACGAGCACTGGCTCGGCTATGAGCGGATCACCGACATCGCCGACCTCCCCGTCCTGTTCGGCCTGCCGCGTCCCGCTGCCTCGTAAGAGAGACCTGAGTACAGATGAGCGTCACCAAGGCCGGCTCGGCTTCAGATCGGCTCCTGGCCCTCGGCCTGGAACTTCCCAGCCTTGCCAGTAACGCATACTTCGTGGACCACCGGGCGGTGGACTCCTGCATCCATATCTCCGGCCAGCTGCCTTTCAAGGACGGTGAGCTGCTGGGCCAGGGCATTGTCGGCCGGGATGTCGAGCTGGAGACAGCGCAGGAGCTCGCCCGCCATGCCGCGCTCAACTGCCTCGCAGCAGCTGTGCAGGCAGTGGGAGATCTGGACCGGGTCCGGATCGTGCAGATGCTGGTCTTGGTGGCCAGTACGCCTGATTTCGGTCTGCAGTCGCGGGTCGCCAACGCCGCAAGTGAATTGCTCATCGAGGTGTTGGGCGAGAACGGACGGCACGCCCGTACCGCGATCGGTGTGGCCGGGCTGCCGCTCAACACTCCTGTAGAGATTCAGATGGTCTGCACGGCCGTTTAGTTACGGGGCGACGGCGGCGTGCTCAGGACCCCGCACAGTCAACATTCGAGGAAAGTCAGCATCGCTACCCTCGACCATTTATCGACAGAATCATGGGGAGTACAGCGTGAACCGCATTCAACGAGCACTCGAGGCTCTCGTAGAGCGAGTTGACACTCCCGCGCCGATCGTGCTGGTCGACGTGATGCAGGACAACATCGACCGCATGCAGGGCTTTGCCGCCCGGCACCACCTCGACGTCAGGCCGCACGTCAAGACGCACAAGTGTGTGGAAATCGGTCGGCGCCAGGTCAAGGCGGGAGCGGTCGGAATCACCGCAGGCAACGTGGGTGAGGCCGAGGTCTTCGCGGCGGCCGGGTTCGACGATGTCTTCCTCGCCTACCCGATCTGGCCTTCGGGAACGAAAGGAAGGCGGATCCGGCGGCTCGCCGAGTCCACCCGGCTGCGGGTAGGCGCCGACAACGTCGCGGCGATCAATGGCCTCGCCGACGCGATGGGCGCAGAACCGGAGCGCCTGCAGATCGTGATCGAGGTCGAATGTGGCGCCCGTCGTTCCGGAGCGCCGGCCGAGGCCGCGGGCGACCTCGCCCTCGCCGCCCGCAACCGCGGCCTGGTACCGGTAGGCGTCTTCACCTACCCGGGTCACGGCAGCGCCGGCCCTGACGCCCGCAGGGGTGCGGCCCAGGACCAGGACGCCGCGCTCATTGCCGCGGTGCGCAGCCTCAGCGCAGCTGGGGTCACCGCGGAGGTGGTCAGCGCCGGGTCCACTCCCACCGTGGAGTTCTCCACCAGCAGCGTCATCACCGAAATCCGGCCCGGCGAATACGTGTTCAACGATCTCAACAACACCCGGCTCGGAGCCTGCACCGAGGATCAGATCGCACTGTTCGTCGCCGGCACCGTGGTCAGCGACTGGGTTCCCGATCAGGTCATCCTCGATATCGGCACCAAAGCCCTTGGCCGCGAAGGCAGCCCCGAGCGCGGCTACGGTGGCATTGCCGGCACTAACGCTGTGCTGTCCAAGCTCAACGAATACCACGGATTCCTCCCGCTGCCCCCTGGAGACTTCCGCCCGGGCGTCGGAACCGTGCTTCCAGTGGTCCCCAACCACGTCTGCCCGGTGGTGGTCAATTTCGAGGAGTACATCGTCACCGACAGCGCGGGCACATCGCTGGAGCGGTGGCCTGTGGATGCCCGCGGATTCCTTAACTAACCGACGCGGACGGCAAGTCCCGCCCCCTGGCTACAACCCAAGCAACCTGACTCACGATGGAGTGACTGATATGAGACTTGATAAGACCGCGGCCCTGGTAACCGGAGCCAACAGCGGAATCGGGGAGGCAATATGTTCCCACTTTCGCCGCGAGGGCGCCCGCCTGTTGCTCACCGGCCGCAGGGAGCAACTCGACAGCGCCCAGCCCGAGGACCTGTACGTCCCCGGAGACCTCAATGACGAGGCGTTCGTCGAAAGCCTGGCCCGCCAGACCGCCGAGTCCTTCGGCACCGTCGACGTCGTCGTCCTGAACCACGGCCTGCAGGTCAGCGGCCCGCTCACGGAGATGGCGTACGAGGATGCGAAAAACGTACTCCACAGCAACCTGCTCAGCGCCTTCCTGGTGATGAAGCACTTCGCGCCGCTGATGCCCGCTACGGGTGGCTCGTTCGTCCTCGTCAGCTCGCGGCTCGGCATGGTCGGCAAGCCCGATGAAGTCCTGTACTCCGCGGCCAAGGGTGGCCTCATCATGCTCGCCAAGGGAGCGGCGATTGAATGGGCCCCCCGCAACATCCGCGTCAACGTCGTCGCACCGGGCCTGACCGCCACCCCGGTCATCGAAGCATCGTTCCAACGCAGGAACGACCCCGAGGCCTACCGCGCCCAGCGCGAGGGGCAGATCCCGCTCCAACGCCTCGCCACCCCCGAAGAAATCGCCGACGCCATACTTTTCATGGCGTCGTCGGAATCCTCCTACATCACCGGAGCGGTCCTCCCCGTCGACGGCGGATACACCGCGTTCTAAACACCCAGGCCATGTGGCGTCTGGGCGTTGACCCGGCCGTCCTATTAGCTCAACGGTTCCAACACAAAGAAGGACAACTATGAAAGCCCTAGCGGCAACCCCCCGAAACGGAGAGCTCGGCTTCTGGATGGCCGGACTGGCGGACAACAGGCCAACCTACCCCCGCTTCACAGGTCAGGACCAAGTAGATCTGGCAATTATCGGTGGCGGCTACACAGGCCTCTGGGCGGCATACTTCGCCAAGAAGCTCGAGCCGTCACTCTCCGTCGCGGTTTTTGAGGCAGAACAGATAGGCTACGGCGCGTCCGGACGGAACGGCGGTTGGCTATCGGCAATGCCTCCCGGAAACCGTGCCACGTTTGCCCGTGTATCCGGGGGCGGGGTCGAGGCGAGCCGTGCCTTGCAGCAGGAGTTTGTCGCCGGCGTCGATTCCGTCCTGGATATTCTTCAGACCGAGGGAATTAATGCGGACCAGAACAAGGCCGGCGCGCTCGTCGCTGCCCACACCAGGGCGGGGCTTGGCCGGCTGGTAGCCAGGCGTGATGCCGACTGGAAGTATGGGCTGACCGAAGACGATGTGCATTTGCTTGACCGGAACGAGTTCCAAAACGAGATCAACATATCCACCGTCCACGGCGGGCTCTTCTACAAGCACTGCGCCCGCCTTCATCCGGCGAAACTTGTCTACGGTCTCGCTGACATCCTGACTTCCATGGGGGTGAGCATCTACGAAGGCAGCCGGGTAGGCAGCATCGACGGCAATACCCTCACCCTGGACAACGGGCGGGTGACCGCGGCCAAAACGTTCGTCTGCACCGAGGGATATTCCGGGCAACTGCTTGGCAGCAGGACCCTGATACCAATCAATTCCTCGATGCTCGTGACCAAGCCGCTATCGGAGGAGGTGTGGCAGCAGATTGGCTGGAACGGGCTGCAGTGCCTCAGCGACTCCGCACACACGTTCATCTATTCGCAGCGAACAGCGGACGGCCGCATCGCCATTGGCGGCCGGGGAGTGCCGTACAGCTACGGCTCCGGCACAGGGGGCACCGGTTCAACTGCGCAGTCCACTGTCGACCTGATCTCTACGAAGCTTCGCTCCTTCTTCCCTGGTATCCAGTTCGAAGTGGACCATGCCTGGTCCGGAGTCCTGGGCGTTACCCGTGACTGGAACGGCGGCGTGCATTGGGACCAAGCGTCCGGAATCGGATCTTCTACCGGTTACGCAGGACACGGCGTCACGGCAGCTTACGTTGGCGGCCGAACCCTCGTGGAGCTGGCTTTCGAACAAGAATCAGAACGGACCACACTTCCCTGGGTCGGGTACCGCGCACGGAAATGGGAACGTGAGCCCATCCGCTGGCTGGGTGTTCACGGCATGTACCGGCTGTTCGGAATTGCTGACCAGTGGGAAGAGCGCAGGGATTCCACCAAGACCTCACTCCTGGCCAGATTCGGCAGCAGACTCGCTGGACTTCACGAATAACGCACCAACCAAAACTTTCACCTGAACCCATTCGAAGGGAAGCACCATGAAGACCCTCAACAAAGTCCAGGCCGCGGACAAACGGGAACCCCGCACGCAAGCGTTCCTTGAACAGGTGCTCTGACCATGGACGGAAAGCTCGCCGTCATTGGCCTGGGCAGCATCGGCAGCATGGCCCTCTGGCAGGCATCGCGCCTGACCGATTCCGTGGTCGGATTCGAGGCGCAGTCACCTGGTCACGCCAGAAGCGCGGTAGGTGGCGACACCCGCCTGTTCCGCATGATCTACCGCGGTCTCCCCGACTACTACCCCATCCTGCAGCGTTCCCGGGATCTCTGGGCCGAACTGGAAGCGGAAACCGGACAGGACATCCTCATCCGTTGCGGCGGACTCTCCATCGGCACCGCCGACGGCCCATACATCCGCAACCTCCTCGAAACCACCCGAACCAACCGGGCTGCCCACGAAATCCTGAACAGGGACGCCATGGCCGAACGCTACCCCCAGCACAACCTCCGGGCCGATGACTGCGCCGTCTACGACCCGAACGCCGGTGCCCTGCGCACCGACCGTGCCGTCACCGCGGCCGTCGCCGCAGCACAGGCCAATGGCGCAACCGTCCTCAGCAATACGCCTGTCAGCAGCATCCGGGAAACTGACGACGGCGTTGTTGTCACGTCCGGAGAAAACTCGTGGACCTTCGAGCGGGTCATTGTTTCCTCAGGGGGCTGGTCGCAGCGGCTTATGCCTGACTATCTGAAGGCGCACACGGAAACACGCAGGATTTTTCTGTCCTGGTTCGTTGCCCGCGACGCAGCCCAGTTCACCCCCGACAGGTTCCCCATTTTCAGCAGGATCTACGAAGGCCGCTCCATGTATGGGGCACCCTCCGTCGACGGGGTCACGGTCAAGGCCACCCTTGACGGGCGTGGGGCACCAACCCCCGCCGCTGACTCGGTGCCAAGGGACCTGACGGACTTTGAGATAGCCGAAACCACCGAGACGGTTCAGGAGTTCTTCCCCGGCCTGATCCCAAACATCGTTCGCTCAGACGCCTTCCCGGACCTCTACACCGGGGATCGGAACCCGCTGTTGGGATGGCTCAGCGAGTCAAGCAAGATCTATTGCGCCACAGGCTTCTCAGGGGGCGGATTCAAGAATGCCACCGGGTACGGCCACATTGCCGCGTACGAAGTGCTCGGCAAACAGTCACTCGGAGGCCTGGAATTCGTACGCCCGGACAGGTTTGAGACGAGCTGGACCAATCCGTCAGCCAGCACCGCAACAGCAATCTAGACAACCCGTAGTATGCCGAAACGTGAGATGAGTGGATGCCAATGGCGGCACCAGAAGGACTGCCTGCACTCGAGGGAAGACCCACGGCGCAGGTGATCGCTGACCACTTGCGGGAACAAATCGTCCAGGGGTCCATCCGCCCCGGGCAACAGCTCAACGAATCCCTCCTGGCGAACCAGCTCAACACATCCAGAGGTCCTCTCCGGGAAGCACTACAGCGTTTGAGCCAGGAAGGGATCCTGATCAGTCGGCGCAACTACGGAGTGTTCGTCAAAGAGGTCGAAACGCATGACCTTAGGGAGATCTACGCGGTTCGTGAGTCCATCGAATGCGCCGCCGCCACCAGGCTGTTGGACAGCAGCCCGAAGCAGATCAAAGACACCTGCGGAGTGCTGAAGGAAATTGTAGGCGAAATGGCAAAGCAAGTGGCCGGTTCCGACTGGCAGACCATGGCAGGGCTGGACATGCAGTTCCATTCAGCCCTTGTTGCCGGCATGGGAAATTCCCGTTTCATCCGTATCTACAAGACACTCGCCGCTGAATCAAGAATGTGTATCTTCGACTTGGAAGTCTTCTACCCAAGGATGGACGTTCTGGTACAGGAACACCAAAACATCCTGGATCTCTTGAAGGCAGGCGACAGGAATGGCCTCCTCATGGCCATCAAGCGGCATATGCAAAAAGCCGTTGAGGACCTCACTGCAACTCAGCAGGAAAAACCATCAGCGTCTGACGTCTAGCCCTGGCCGCAGGGCCACGACGGGCGCCCTGTATAATCGACAATCGACAAGAGAGGCGGCACGATGGACCGCAAGTTCAAGTGGCAAGAACAGCGGACGACGACGCCGGACGGCGTCTACAGCGTGCTGCGTACCGCCATCCTGGACGGAACTGTGCCTCCAGGCGGGCAACTGCGCGAGACGCACATTGCTGCCGATCTCGGAATCAGTCGGTCCCCCCTGCGTGAGGCCTTGACCCGGCTTGAGGAGGAGGGGCTGGTCGTAAAGATCCCCTTCCGGGGATCCTTCGTAGTGGAGGTCAGTGCCCGCGATGTCGCCGAGATCGCATCTATCCGTTTGCTTGTTGAGCCTTACGCTGCTGAGCTCTCGGCCGCAACGTTGCGCGGTCCTGAGCGGCTTCGGTTGAAGCAAACCATCGAGGAACTTTACCGGGCCACGGACACAAACGACATCCCGGCCAGTATTGACGCTCACCTTCGCTTTCACAGGCTCTTCTACGAATATTCGGGGAACGCCGCCCTGCACGCCCTGTGGAACGGTTGGGAGAACAAGCTGCGTCTCTACTTCTCGGTCGACCATCGGACTTACAGCGACCTCCATGAAATCGCCGTTGAGCACGAGAGACTGGCTGCACTTGCTTTGGAAGGTGACATCGAGGGCTTCCGTCAGGAGACGGTCCGTCAGTTCCAAAACGCGCTCCGCGCCGAAAGTTAAACCAACGCCAAACCAATGCCGCGCTTCCCTTGACAGGTGACGATCAATGAAGTGGTGACAGTTGCCGACGCTGTCCGTGTCCGGCTTGAACGCAGCCTCCTGGCCGGAGACTACTCAGCGGGAGCACGAGTTAAGGACAGCCACGTTGCCCAGAAGTTGGGCGTTGCGAGGCCCACTGCCCGCGTTGCGGTACAGAGCCTCATCGCTGATGGCTTCCTGGAACGCGAAACCGGGCAAAGTGCAAGGGTCCGTCGTTTCTCCGTCCAGGACGTCGCCGACATATTTCGCGTGCGCCGACTCATCGAATTTGAGGCGGTCCGGTCGGTCTGCCAAGGCGCCGATACGGAGCCGATCCGGGAATCCTTGGCGAGGTTTTCCGAAGTCAGGGATGACCAGGATTGGGAAACAGCGGCACAAGCTGACATGGGCTTTCATGCGGCAGTCGTGGCAGCTGCGGACTCGCCAAGGCTGAGCAGGCTCTTTCAAACGATTTCCACAGAGATCCGCCTCCTGATGGCACTTCTTCGCCCCCGGTACCCCCAAGTGTCCACGCTGCACGATGAACATACCGTGCTTCTGAATGCCCTGATCGCCGGCATCCCGGAAGAAGCATTGCAGCTTTGGGCGGCCCATTTGAACGACGCCGAAGCGTTCCTGAGCACCAGAATCTCGGAAGAACCCTCCCGAGATCACTAGGTCGGCACAGCACCCGCTACCGATCATGGGTGGACTTCCCGCCGGCACTCCCCCTCGGTGGCATCTCGATTCATCAAGACCGTTCCATGAAAGACCAAGTGGAAAGCGCATCATGCATTCAAAGTTCACCGCCCCGGAACATGCACCGATCCTGGAAAGGCTTAAGGCCGCGGGTGTGCCCATGGAAGCCTCGGGACACCGCTTGGCCGCATACTCCTACGACGCGTCCAATTACCGGATCCCGCCTGTTGGTGTTGTGTTTCCGCGCAGCGTCGACGACGTCGTGGCCGTCATGGCGGCGTGCGGGGAAACCGATACTGCGCTGATAAGCCGCGGCGGCGGGACGTCCATGGCTGGAAACGCCATCGGCCCGGGAATCGTGCTGGACTTCTCGCGGCACATGAACCGGATCATCACCATCGATGAGAAGACAGGAACGGCAGACGTCGAAGCCGGCGTTGTGCTTGCCCAGCTCACCCGCGAAACAGAACGCGCAACGGGCGAGAGCCTCACGTTCGCCCCCGACCCGTCCTCAAAAAACCGTGCCACCATCGGTGGCGCCATCGGCAACGACGCCTGCGGCAACCACTCGGTACGTTATGGACGGACTTCCGATCACGTCCACGAGATCGACGTCGTCACCTCCGACGGCGCCCTACTCACCGCATCAGATAAGGGTGTCCGGGCCACCAATTCGTCCGACGCTTACTCCGTATCTCGAGCATTCCAGTTGGGCGAAGACCTCAAAAGGCTCGCCCAGGACAACCTGGCTGCTTTCCGCCGTGAACTTGGCCGCATCCAGCGCCAGGTTTCCGGCTACCACCTTGCCAATCTGCTGCCGGAGAACGGCCTGAACGTTGCCAGGGCACTGGTCGGCACCGAAGGAACCTGTGCCGTCGTCGTCCGCGCCCGCATGAAACTCGTCCCCAAGCCATCCAGTGCGCTGCTGGTCTGCCTAGGCTATGCCGACGTCGTCCATGCCGCAAAGGACATCGAGACCATCCTTGACTTCTCGCCGGCAGCTGTCGAGGGCATCGATGAGGCCATCGTGGATACCATGCGGCTGCGCCGCGGAGACGACTCCGTCCTGGGGCTTCCCCGGGGCAAGGCGTTCTTGTACGTGGACCTCGACGGCGACGACCCCGACGAAGTGGCTCACCAGGCCGCCCTGCTGCTGGAACGGCTGGCTGCGAACGGCCGCCTGGTCGATGGGTGCGCCGTTCCGGACTCTACCGAACGCGCTACATTGTGGCGGGTGCGGGAAGACGGCGCAGGGCTGTCGTCAAGGCCCGCCAGTGGCGGGGAATCCCTGGCCGGCTGGGAGGACTCCGCCGTTGCCCCGCAGAACCTTGCAGCCTACCTGGCCGATTTCCGGACGCTCCTGGACGAGTATGAGCTGACCGGGATCATGTACGGACACTTTGGGGCGGGATGCATGCACATCCGCATCACCTACGACCTGCGCACGGAAGAAGGCCGCAGCGTGTTCCGCAAGTTCACGCAGGCCGCCGCCGAACTTGTGGTCCGCCACGGAGGTTCCCTGTCCGGAGAACACGGCGATGGACGTGCCCGCTCAGCACTGCTTTCGCAGATGTACTCCGCTGGCATGCTCGCCGCGTTCGAGGAATACCGCAGGCTTTGGGATGAGGCAGGGATCCTGAATCCGGGTTCCATCACCGATCCGGATCCGTTTGACGCCAACCTGGCACTCGAGGGGGTCCCCGAGCGTGAGTGGAGGACGCACTTCGAGCTCCGGCCCGTTGAGGCTGCCGCGGCCGGAGCCGATCCCTGGGTGCATGCCGTCCAGGCTTGCATCGGCGTTGGCAGATGCCGTTCAGACTCCGGCGGGGTGATGTGCCCCAGCTTCCGCGCCACAGGGGACGAGAAGGACTCAACGCGGGGACGGTCCAGGGTGCTCCAGGACATGGTCCGGGGTGCCCGGACCGTCGACGAAGGCTGGAAGTCTGAAGATGTCCGCGAGGCTTTGGACCTGTGCCTGGCCTGCAAGGCCTGCTCCAACGACTGTCCCGCAGGCGTGGACATGGCCAGTTACAAATCGGAGTTCTTCTCGCACTACTACGAGGGGAGGCTTCGGCCCATGTCGCACTTCTCCCTCGGGTGGCTGCCCAGGTGGCTGAAGCTAACGTCCCGCATTAGCCCGCTGGTCAATGCCGTCCTGGCAAGCCCGTTTGGGAAGGTCGTGGTCGCTGCGGGTGGCCTCACCACCAAGAGGAATATGCCGGTGTTCGCGTCCCGGAAGATGCTTCGCGACGCCCTCGCCCCGTACAGCGCCCCCGCCAAGACAGCCGACGCAGTACTGTTCGTTGACTCGTTCACCAAGGGTTTCAGGCCCGAAGTGGCCGGGGCAGCAGCCCGGGTCATGGAAAGCACGGGAAGGCAAGTCGGCTGCGAATCGGATGCCTGCTGCGGCCTGACCTGGATTTCCACCGGTCAACTCGGCACCGCGAAGAAGCTCATGAGCAAGGCCGTGGCGAAGCTCGATGACGGCACCGATGCACCGATCGTCGTCATCGAACCAAGCTGCGCCGCCGCATTGAAGAAGGACGCGCCGGAACTGCTCGGCACCGAGGCCGCCGAACGCGTATCCCACAGGATCCGCAGCTTCGCCGAAGCCGTGAAGGAATGGGTTGACGCAGGTTGGGCGCCACCGGCCGTACCCACGGACGTGACTGTGCAGACCCACTGCCACGAGTACTCGACCTTCGGGGCTACAGTCCAGCGCAAGGCACTGGCCGCCCTCGGCGTCGCCAATGTCACCGAGGCAACCGGCTGCTGCGGGGTCGCCGGGAACTTCGGCTTCGAAGCCACCCACTATGACATCGCCATGAAGGTAGCGGAACAGGCACTGGCTCCGGCCCTCGCCCGAACCTCCCAGGACACACCTGTCCTTGCAGACGGCTTCAGCTGTGCGATGCAGGTCAAGCAATTGGAACCCGAGCGCAAGAGCCTCCACCTTGCCGAACTCCTTGATCCCCGGAACAACGTCCCTTAGAGGAAGCCCTAACCGAAAGAGAGAACCAATGAGCCTTACAACCAACGTCGCTATGCCGCTGATTACGGCGGACGCCGACAGCCTCCGGCACGCGGATGCCGTTATCCAGTCCATCAACCTGCCCAGCCAGGGCATCGCTGTCCAGGACCCCGCCACCGCCGAGACCATAGCCCACGTCCCTGACGCTGATGTCGAGGCTGCACTGGAAGCTGTGGGGAAGGCCGACGCCGCGGGAGCTGATTGGTCAAACAGCACCCTTCGTCAGCGCGCCGACGTGCTGCACGCCTGGTACGACAAGCTCGTTGCCCACACCGAAGACCTCGCACACCTGATCTCACGCGAAATGGGCAAGCCACTCGCAGAGGCCCGCGGCGAGGTCAAGTACGGCACCGACTTCGTGCGCTGGTACGCCGAGGAGGCCGTGCGCCCCGCAGGAAACTTCCGGGAAACCCCGGACGGCGGCGCGAGCCTCCTGACCCGCCGCTCCCCCGTCGGCCTGGCGGTGCTGATCACGCCATGGAATTTCCCGCTGGCCATGGCAACCCGAAAAATCGCACCGGCGCTGGCAGCAGGATGCCCCGTCGTCATCAAGCCTGCGACCCTTACTCCCCTGACGACGTACTTTGCGGTCCAGCTCGCCATCGAGGCCGGGGTGCCTGAAGAACTGATCCAGGTCATCACCACCTCAAAGTCAGGGGCGTTCAGCGAAGCCGTCCTGCTGGACCCAAGGGTCCGGAAGGTTTCATTCACCGGGTCAACGCCGGTGGGCCGTCAGCTCCTGAAGCTTGCCTCCCAGAATGTGCTCCGCAGCTCGATGGAGCTCGGCGGTAACGCACCGCTCATCGTCTTCAACGACGCTGACCTTCAGCGGGCCGTGGAGGGAACGTTTGCCGCGAAGCTGCGCAACGGCGGACAGTCCTGCATTGGAGCCAACCGCATCTACGTCCAGGACGGGATAGCCGATGACTTCGTCGCCGCGCTCACCGAACGCTTCGCCCAGGTCGCCGTCGGTAGCGGCCTCGGACAGCAGACCGGACTCGGTGCACTGATCGATGACCGTGCAGTCGCTCAGATGCAGGCGTACACCGAGAACGCCGTGAGCCTGGGCGCCACACTGCTGACCGGTGGCCACGGCTACGACTCGGCAGGCAACTTCTTCGCCCCGACCGTCCTGGACCGCGTCACGGAAGATTCCGACGTTGCCCGGTCCGAGATTTTCGGCCCCATCGCGGCCATTCAGCGGTTCAGCTCAGAAGCCGAGGCAATCACCCGGGCCAACGCGACAGAGTTTGGCCTCGCCGGCTATGTCTTCACCGAGAACCTCGACCGTGCCCTCAATGTCGCCGATCGTCTAGAGACCGGCATCGTGGGTATCAACCAAGGCGTACCGTCCAATGCTTCCGCCCCCTTCGGAGGCATCAAGCAGTCCGGCCTCGGACGCGAGGGAAGCTCCGAAGGCCTGGAAGAATACGAAAACATCCGCTTCTACAACGTGGCGCGGCGCGCCACTGCCTAGTATTCACTCCGGGCTGACCCACCGGGGCAGGCCGGCCCGGTCCGGATCACACCATCGTTGAGACCGGCGCCAGTATTGGCGCCGGTCTCAACCATGTGTAGTGACGGCTGGCTGGAACTGAAAGTCCGACGCCGGCGCGCACCGAACCGGCCACCTCGCCAATGTTGCCGCAGCAGCGGAAGTCCGGCGCCGCCGTCGTGAGCGGCAGGAACGCTAGCAGGGGCCGGCCGCGGTGAAGCTCGTCAACACCTGTGTGCGGCCGGTGTCGCTGACCATCATGATCGCCACTTTGAGCTTGAGGTTCGAACACTCCTCAGCGGTCATTCTGCTTCTCGGGCGCCACTGGGTGACTGCGATAAATACGTACACAAACAGGGCTACCAGCCCGATTGAATTCATGATGAAGTCGTAAATTTCCGAACCCGGCGCAATGAAGTTCACGAGCGTTGCAACGAGGCCGCCGATGGTCGAGGCAATTACAGCGACAGCCGGGACGCCGCGCTGGGTGCGCTTCGCAACGACGGCCGGTCCAAGCCCCTTTTCAGCATGGGCACCTGCCCCGCCTGCGTCGTCGGAGGAACGGGACGGTTTTCCGGCGTGATGCGTGGAGGTGTCAATTCAGCGTTTTCGTCCCAGGTCACGAAAGCTGCTGTCTGGTCCGCAGAAGGACCGCCGGCTGAGTGAAGTAACCGTATAAGGGCCAAAAGGCAGAAAAAAGTGCAACTCAGACCCTGCGCTACCACCCACGTGGTATTACTTGTCCCTGCAGTGCTTACACAGGGGGTAATTGTTCGTTCCCGGGCGCTTGTTGTGCGCCGGAATCTTCATCCCATTCAAGCAGTCACTGACTTGTGGTGGACGTCCGGATCGCTTGGATTGATGGAGTAGTACGGGCTGACGAGCATGAGGCCTCCTGCTGTTAGACCCGCAACTTGCGGGCTGACATCAGACTAAAAGTGACCTATGACATTTTCCGGTTCCCTTGGCGAAGGAGGCCCACTGCGCCGAAAGGCAGGGGTCGCTGACGGACCGCTTGGCGACTGGCGCGAGGTATCCGCCGACCAGGATTGTTGCGGTCGCGGTACGGCTGAGGGCCCCGCGGCGCCTGGCCTCGGGACCCTCAGTAATCCATAACAGGGAACCTGCCCCTGTCTCCCTCTACAGTTTAGTCCTATGGCCGCAGCGCACCAAACACCAATCGAACTGGTCCTTCAGCAGAGGATTAGCCCCGAGCGCCTGGCACCATACATCCGCGAGACACCCACCCTGCATGAGGCGATTCGGCTCTACAGGTGGAACATTGACCTCTCAGGCGCCGTCTACGAAGCCCTGCACGTCTTCGAAGTCGTCCTCCGCAACGCCTTGGGCGAACAACTCTGCATCTGGAACACCTCCCAGATGGATCCTGACACCGGCCGGAGTCATTCATCAGACTGGCTCATCGACCCGAGCGCCTTGCTACTCCGCGTCGCCGGCCGCGACATCCCCGACGCCAGACGTCGTGCACTCAAATCGACCACACGCAGACCACAGGGCCAACGAGACCCCCTCCACGCAGACATCCTTGCCGCGATGTCCCTCGGAACCTGGCGCTTCATCCTGCCCGGGTGCCACGACGCCGGCAAACAACGCCTCTGGGACGAAGCACTCCACGAAGCATTTCCACACCTACGCAGAACACCACGCGAACTCGAACGGGCAGTTGAGGGCGTCTACCACCTCCGGAACCGGGTAGCCCACCTGGAACCCATCATCAACAGCAACGTCCGAGCCCAACTAGTCAATATGCGAACCGTCCACGATGGCAAAATTAGCTGCTACGACAATGCCGGATGGCACGAACGTCCTAGGTCAGCTACCTGATCGTGGGTGGCATGAGATGGAAGACCTGCCATGTCCAGAAATTCTGGACATAGAGCCCCGCGTACCGCTTAGCCCGGCTCAGTGACCAAATGGTCGCACATGGAATGCTTGCGCCGTGCAGCACTGACAGGAACAACGCCAGGTCAGGTTCCCGTCGTTGTCATAGCCGCTGGAGGTTGATTCAGTCGGTTGTGTGAGTGTCAGTGGTGTGTGGTAACGGGCTTCGCATTCCGCTGTAGGCTGCCACGACCCCTACCAGGAAGATGAGGACGGCGAGGTAGATCAGACCGAGGTGCCCAAGCGTGGCAAGACCCCATGGGTAGTGCGCGGGGAGGGCCACGGCGAGCCCGACGACCGGAACGATAACGGCTGTGACGAAGGCCCACCATTCTCCGCGGCGCACGCCGTACCAGGACAGGCCTGCAACGGCCAGCCCGGTCGCGGCAATGAAGCCGCTGACCGCGATGTGCAGATGACTGATGTAGTGATACAGCTGCGGACTGAACGCCTCGATCTCCGCTTTCCCCTTGTCCACTTGATCGGGGCCGATGCCGAGTTCGAGGAAGGCGTCCGTGAAGTTGAGTACCAGGAAGATGACGGCGTAACCGACGAAGGCCAGCCCAGCCAACGTCATGAGAGCGGCACCTGTCCGGAGGCGGGACTGTTGCCCTTGGGGAGTTTGGATGGTGGACACGGCCACCACCCCCTTTCTTATTCAAGTAGGTACTTGAATAAGAATCCCCCAACGGTAATCTTGTCAAGAGAACTCTTGAATAGGAGACACGAGTGGCCGACCAGCAGGACAAGGAGGCCCTCTTCGATGCCCTCGTCGAAGCTGCCAAGGCCTTGGGGAACGGCAGGAGGGCGGAGCTGATCGATATCCTTGGGCAGGGCGAGCGGTCCGTTGAGGAGCTGGCCGTAGAGATCCACCAGACTGTGGCCAACACATCCCAGCACCTGCAGCGTCTGCTGCGAGCCGGCCTCGTATGCTCCCGACGCTCCGGGACACGGATCTACTACTCCCTTGCCGGCACGGCGGTCGAGCGACTGTGGCGGGCACTTCGGGAGACAGCCGAAGCGCACGCCCGGGAGCTGGGCGATCTCGTCCGTGCCTATGTCGGCGATCGCGCCGACCTGAGCACGATCACGCGCGACGAACTGCGGCTGCGGCTGCGGCAGGGCGACGTCGTTGTGCTGGACGTGCGGCCGGCGCAAGAGTATAAGGCCGGACATATCCCGGGTGCGCTTTCCATGCCCTTCTCGGACGTTAAGTCTCGGCTGCACGAGGTTTCCCAAGGGAGCCAAATTGTCGCCTACTGCCGCGGACCATACTGCCTGTATGCGGACGAGGCCGTGCGGCTTTTCACGGACGAAGGGCACCTCGCCACAAGACTGGAGGAGGGCTTCCCGGAGTGGAAGGCGGCAGGGCTGCCGATAGAACAGTCGGACTCATGAGCGGCGTCCATCCAAGACTGCGAACTGGCGAGAGTCCTCCTGGTGGTGGATTAATGCCAGCTCGTGCGGGCTGATCGCAGCGAATTCGTGGATTCCCGACGGTTTGCCGTGCGAATGCCTGTGCCGCCTCAACCGCACAGCAGGTGCTCACGGTCGCTTAATGGGCGAGGTCCATCTTCCTTTTTGCCAGTCATCAGAGCACGCTTCGGCGACCCCTCCAGAACAAAAGCCCTGGACGCGGCGGTGCCGGGCTGGTCCGCGGGCCGGACCCGCGCCGGAAAGCCCATCCCGCTCCGGACGGGCGGAGCGGCCCGGGGCTAGATTGATCGTGTGAGCGATGACCTGGTGATCAGGCAGGACTGGTCGGCCCCGCACGGGCATTCCGTGATCTCACCGTTTGAGGCACCGGAGCACTTCACCCAGGCCTGCTGGCAGGCCAACGAAATTGTCGTTGCCTCCCCCTCGGACCTCTTCTACAGCTTCACCGGGGCGGCGAGAAAGTCGTCCGGATGATCGTGGTCGATCATCCGCCTCCGGATCCCGGCGACGAGGTCCGGAGGCGGCAGACGGGCTAGCGATCGACTTCATGGAAGTCACCGAAGGACGCCGCCGACAGGGGCTCGGCACCCGGGCCATCGACCTGCTGCGCCAACAGCATCCCGGCCGGACGGTGTTCGCCCGTCCCGCCCGGAGGCAAAGACGCGTTCTGGCAGTCCCTGGGCTGGGAACACGTGCGCCACGCCCAGAACGGGGACTATCCCCCGCTGTTACTCAAGCGCTGACCAACGACCGGGCAGTCCGAGCGGGGCTTATTGCTTCCTGAGGGAGGATGTGTCTGTCTCAGGTGCATGGGTTTGTGGTCGATGCGGCATTCGTACGGCAACGATGATGCCAGATATTCCGGTAAGGGCGGCCCCCACACACACGGCTGCGGTTAGGCCGTAAGCATCGGCGATAAATCCCTGAGATCAGGGCACCTGCGGCGAACCCGCTGTCGCGCCAAAACCGATAGGTGCCGACGGATCTGGCCCGCCAGTTTGGGTGGGCGACATCAACGATCGCGGCGAGAAGTGTTGGGTAGACCATGGCGGTGCCGACCCCGAGCAGCACAGCTGCAGCAAGCCAGATCCCGAAGTCCTGCCCGACGGCGACCATAGCCAATGCGCCGGCTTGGACAAGCATCCCGCTGACGATCAGGGGTTTGCGCCAGATCCGGTCAGAAAGGGCGCCGGTGACGAGCTGCCGGCTCCCCAGACCGCGGGGTAAGCGGCTGCGAGGATGCCGATCTTCTCAACCGTCAGGCCTGCCGCGGCGAACAGTACTGGGAACGGGCCCCAAGCGAGCCCGTCATTTTGTCCGGTCATCGGATACGCCGATGACGTCATCGTTGTGGCCCTGGTCTTCCGCTCGACCATCGGCAAAGCGGGCATCGGACCACTGGACCAGCACTGGCCCGGAACACCCGCCCGCCTCAAACTGATTCAACGCCTGACCGGAACTGCGACAACCGCCCAATGAGCAGCCAACCAGCACCCTGACATGTCCGGACTCTGGCAGCACGGAAATACGGTCTCTGCCGACGAACGCGTGCGTCTATTTCTACCGTTGCACCGCCTGCGGTGCGACCAGCAAACCCCCGGCCCTGTGAGTGTTGTGTCTTCTGCTCCTAGGGCGGCACCCGGTGCCCACCGGCTCGACGGGCATCACCCATCGGGCATGGACGCAAGGTCGTCCAAAGCGCAAGATGAGGTGTATGACAACAACCGTCATGGTCCTCGGCGCCGGCTTCGGAGGTTTGGAACTCGCGAGCACACTGTCGGAGCGCCTTGCCGGCGAGGTCGACGTCACCCTCGTCGACCAGCACGACGCCTTCGTGTTCGGCTTCTCCAAGCTGGAGGTCCTCTTCGGGCACCAGAACGCGGAACAGGTGCGGATCCTCTACAGCGAGATCCGCACGCCGGGCGTGGAGTTCCGCCAGGAGCGGGTGCTCGCGATCGACCCGGGGACGCGGCACGTCGTCACCGATGCTGCGGTTTACGATCCCGACTTTGTCGTCGTCGCCCTCGGTGCCGACTACGACTTCGCCGCGACACCCGGCTTCGCCGAAGGAGGGTTCGAGTACTACACGGTCGCAGGCGCCGAGCGGCTGCGCGACGAACTGGCGGCGTTCCGCGGCGGCCGGGTGATGCTTGCCGTGCTCTCCATCCCGTTCAAATGCCCGCCCGCGCCATACGAGGCGATCCTGCTGCTCCACGACCGGCTCGTCGCCCGCGGCATCCGCGAGGGCAGCAACCTTCACTTGGTCAGTCCGCAGCCGTCGCCCATCCCGGTCTCACCCCAGGCATCGGCCGCGCTGGAACGCGCGATGGCCGAGCGTGGGATCGGGTACACGAAACGCCACCGGATCCACGGGATCGACCCGGACGCGCGGGTCGCGCAGTTCAAGGACCACGACGAGCCGTACGACTTGTTCATTGGCATCCCGACCCACAGGGTGCCCGACGTGCTCGTCGAGGCGGGTCTGGCGCGGGACGGCTGGGTCGCGGTCGACCCCGTGACGCTGCAAACGCCGTACGCCGGGGTGTATGCGATCGGCGACTGCGCCGAGACCGGGATCCCGAAGGCCGGCACCTTCGCCGAGAGCGCGGCCCACGTCGTCGCGGACGGCATCGTTCGCAGCATCCGAGGCGCCGGCGGACTTGCATCCGGGGGCACCGGGCTCTGCTACCTGGAGTTCGGCCACGGCGACGTCGGTCGCGTCGACGTCGATTTCCACGCTGACGGCGGGCCGACCGCGCCGCTCCTGGGGCCGTCGCCGGCGTACGCCGATGAGAAGGCGGAGTTCGGCGCGGTGCGACGCGCCCGCTGGTTCGGGGCCTGACGCGCCTCGCACGTTCGGGCGACGGGCGTTGACTAATCACGTTCCGGCTCATCTGGGGACGCGGTCATCAATTCCTGCCCAGCGATCTCCGAAACCGCCGCTGCGTTCGCGATCTCCCGGTGGACGGTCCGCGCCGCAGTGACCGAGGCCTGTTTTCTCACCCTGCACCCAAATGGCCCCAAAAACGTTCCCGCTGAACCCGGAACCTCCTACGAAACCGACGGTCTGGACCGCAAAGTCATGTCGCCCCAAAACGGCGATGCGGGAATCCAGCCTCGCACCAGGACCGGCGCGCCGGCTGTAGCGGACACGCACAGCATTTCGGGTGCGTGAGCCCAGCATCACCAACTCGGCCACAGAATTACCTGGCTATCGTTCTACGAGGTGGGCGGCAATCATCCCCGCGCTGTCCCCAACCCGATATCGCTGGCGGCCACGCCCACGACCAGATCGAACGCCTCATCAGTGATGAAGTCATGCCGGCAGCCGTTGATCCAGAGCATCAAAACCATCAGCGTCCACGCAGTCCGCTTATTGCCGTCGATCAGCGGATTGAACCGAGCCACAGACTCCATCAGAGCCGCCGCCTTCATCGCCAACTGCGGATATGCTTCCACACCCAGCACCGTGCCCTTCTGTTTGGGTCGTTAGGCGGCGCCTCCACCGGGGGGTTCCGTTGCGCGGATTTTCGAAGGCGAAGTGGAACTCATCAGTGATGTCCCGTGCGTGTGATGTGTTTGACGATGTACTCGGCGTCTTTGCCGACACCCCCAACGAGAAGGGATGTGATGGAGGACTGGTGTGGTGTGCCGACAGCGTAGAGTCCTGGTTCGCTGGTAAGTCCCTGAGGTGTGTGAGGTGGCCGGCGTGGTCGAAGACGGGCAGTTTGATGATTCGGTAGTCGGGAGCGAGCCCGGTACACCACACCACCGCGTCCACGTTGACGGTCCTTCCGTCTTCGGTTACCGGAAGTCGTTCCGCGAGCCGGTGATATTCGGTATCCGGGTGATGCCAGCTGCTTCCAGTGCGCCGGGGCGGATTCTGCCGACTGGTTCCGCTCCGCCCTTCATGGCGCGTTGGGACAGTTCAGAGCCTGCCCTGCCCAGTAGTCGCAGGAGCGGGCAGGTCCACGTGCCCAGCGCCGGCAAATAGCCAACGTCGCGGCCGGCGAGATACACGCAGCGATGGTGCCCAGCGTCATCTGGATTGGCAAGATCAAGGGCAATTTCGGCTCCTGTCAGCCATTGCGTCCTTTGTCGGCCTGTCTGCCCGTGGCGCCGGGAACTTGAGGCCGGGCAGTTGGCTGAATCCGGCGGGCGTGAACAGTTGCAGCGAATCCCAGCGGTACCGCCAACTGTCGCCGATGTCGCGGTTTGCATCCACAACGATGAAGTCACGGCCACGTCCGCCCAAGTGGAAGGCCGTGGCCAGGCCGGCTTGGCCGCCGCCGATGACGACGGTTTCGACACTCTGTTCTGGAATCGGCTTCTCCCATTGGGGTTTGCAACGGTGCGGCAATGCCTATCTTAGGTTGTCGCCAGCGGCCCTGGATCGGTCGCTGGGTGCGGAGTTTCAGCTGTTCGAATCGAACGGGCTCTGTGCCCGGAAGGGGGATCCGAGGTAGCGGGGAACGCTGTCGGAGTATTCGAGGTAGGCGCGGCCGAAGAGCTCGGCAAGCGTGGCCTCTTCATCCAGGACAGCGCGGTGCTCGACCAGCAGTTCGGCAGGCAAGGTCGCGAGGACCCAGGATGAGCCAGCCAAGGTTCCCGCTCCGAGTTGGATGAGCCACCATCCGATGTACATCGGGTGGCGGGTGATGGTGTAGGGGCCGGTGGTGACCAGGTCCTCCGGCCGCTCCAGCGCGAACGCGCCAGTAGTGCGGTGCCGCCGTTCAGCCAGAGCCCAAATATTCAGGCCGACGCCGGCGAGCAGCAGTCCCGCCCCCGCGGTCCGGTGGAGGGCGTGGGGACCGGGAAGCGGCACCGGACGGAGCCTGGCGAGGAGGAGGTCCAGGACAATCGCGGCGACAACAGGGAGCGGCAGCGGGAGGTTCTCGTAGACCTCCTTCCCGCGCCGGATCAAGGAACCTCCGGTCAATGCCGTCACCTTTATCTCTCCATTGACGTCCGGGTGGGGCGGGTCGCCCCGACCGGGCAGGCGGACCTGCCGGTCGTCGTCGTTGCATCCTTGAACTTAACGCGGCCGCGGGCTCCGCCCTGCGGGTTCAGGACTTGGACAGGGATTCGGGAAGCAGCCCGAGTTGTCCGAGGAACTCCATCTGGTCGAAGTAGAAGTGGTGGCTTGTGATCAGGCCATCTTCGACGTGGGCGACATCGCAGCTCCTGACCCGGATGCTCTTTCCGGTGGGAGGCAGGCTTTCACCGGACGGCATGAGCAGCGGTCCGGTGTTGGTTCCGACGACAAAGCCCTCATCGATCGCCACATTTCCGGCTTCGTACCGGTCGGCGTACTCGTAGGTGATGTCAGGGAACGATTCCCCGAACTGCGACAGGTAGTTGCTGATGGCTTCGGGCCCAACGAGTTTGCCCTCCTCGGGCGTGAAGGCCACCGCATCAGCTGAGTAACACGCTGCCTGTGTCTGTTTGTCCCTCGCCGTCACGGCTGCGGTTAAGCGGTCCATTGCCTCGCGTGCTTGTCCCATTTTTAGACCTCCGTCTTTGGCGGCCTCACGGAAAGGTCAGGCCGCTCCGTGGCTTGGCTTCTGTTAATACAGGCGCCGATTCAAGTACACGCCGGGCCGGGAGGGGTGTCAACGGCTTTGTTTGGGCACCGTTTGTGCTGGATTTTCGAGGGTGTTAACACGGTCGTGGATGAAGTTTTGGCCGGTCAGGAGCCGGTCGTCACCGTGGCAGGTGGTCGGTGCTGCGCATCCGCAGGGCCACGACGATGCCGGAGGCGCCGGTGAGAAGTGCGACTGTGGTGACGGCGGCCGGTATGCCCAGGGTGTCGGCGATGATTCCGGAGATCAGGGCCCCGCCGGCGAATCCGCCGTCGCGCCATAGCCGGTAGATACCCACTGACCGGGCACGCCATTGGGGGTGGGCGACGTCTCCGATAGCGGCCAGAAGAGTTGGGTAGACCATGGCGGTACCGGCGCCGAGCAGGACCGCCGCGGCCAGCCAGATCCCGAAGCCCTGCCCGGCGGCGATCATGGCCAGGGCCGGGGCCTGGACCAGCATGCCGCCGGTGATCAGATGTTTGCGCCCGATCCGGTCCGAGAGTGCGCCGGTGAGGAGCTGCCCGGCTCCCCAGACGGCCGGGTACGCGGCGGCGAGGATGCCGATGCTGTCGACAGCCAGCCCGGCAGAGGCGAAGAGGACGGGGAAAGGCCCCAGGCCAGGCCGTCGTTGAGGTTGTTGACCATGCCGGCCTGGCAGACCGACGACAGTGACCTGTCACGGAAGCTGGTGAGGATGAACACGTCGCGGCTGGTCAGCTGGGCGTGGTTGCCGGCGTTGGCGGGAACGTGGGATGCTGCCTCGAGTCTGGCGTAGACGCGTGTTTCGCGGATGGTGAGGACGGACAGGCCCAGGCCGACGGCGATGAACGCGGCGCCGAGCAGGAACGGGCCGGGCCTGAGCCCGTGCTGGGCGGCGATGTAGCCGGTGGCCAGGGCTGTGCCGGCGACGCCGAGGTAGCCGGCGGCTTCGTTCAGACCCATGGCCAGGCCGCGCCGTTGGGGACCGACGAGGTCCATCTTCATCATCACGGTGGCGGACCACGTCATGCCCTGGCTGATGCCGAGCACCACGTTGGCCCCAACAATCCACCCCCAGGACGGGCCGAAGATCAGCATGAACGGAAGGGGAATGGCGATGAGCCAGCCGGCCACGAGGACCGGTTTACGGCCGTACGTGTCGGCCAGGGCACCTGCGGCGTAGTTCGTGCCGGCCTTCGCCACACCGAACGCCGGGATGTAGGTCAGCGCCGCCGTGTGAAGGTCAAGGTGGAACACCTGCCCGGCGAGCAGCGGCAGCACCGTGCGCTCCTGGCCCAGGGCCCCGCCGACCAGGGCGTTTACCGCGACGAGGAGCACGAACTGGGCCAGGTTCTGCCGCAAACCCAGCCGTACCCCGGATCCGCGACCGTGATTGCCCGGTGGCTTCATGGCAGTGAGGATGTTTGTGGCTGCGGGATCAGGCAGCCGCCAGCGTCCCGGACCGGGTTCGGGCCCAGAAGATGACGGGAATCAGCAGCAGGGCCAGGACCCCGCCGGCGATCGAGAGCACCGCATAGCTGGTTTGGGCCACGACGAGCCCGGACATCGCGCCGCCGCCGGCACCGGCTACGGCGATGAGGACATCGACGGCTCCCTGGGTGCGGGCACGGTGTGCGGGGACGGTGGCGTCCACGACCAGTGCGGTTCCGGAGATGAGGCCCATGTTCCAGCCCAGCCCGAGCAGGGCCAGAGCCACGATGAGCAGCCCGAGATTGTCCGCGGGTGCCGTGGCTGCGGTGAGGCCGGCCGCGAGCAGGGTCAGGCCCGAGGCGATGGCCATCGGGGTGCGGCCGATGCGGTCCACGAGGACGCCGGTGAACAGGGAAGGCAGATACATCGAGCCGATGTGGATTCCGATGACGAGGCCGACTTCGGAGAGGTGGTGGCCGTGGGCGCGCATGTGGACCGGTGTCATGGTCATGATGGCGACCATAGCGATCTGGGTAAGGACCATGACCGCGGCCCCCACGTAGACCCCGGTGCCCGCCCGGACCGGTGCGGGCGGCGTGTCGGAGGTTCCCGGTGGAGGTGTGGCAATCTCGAGTTCCCGGGCGAGCAGGAACGGGTCCGGCCGGAGCAGGACGAACAGCACGGCCCCGGCGGAGGCGTATGCGGCGGCTGCGAGCAGGAACGGGCCAGCGAGAGCGGGAATGCCGAGGCTTTCGGCGAACCGGCCCAGCACATCGACCAGGTTCGGGCCGAGGACCGCGCCGAGGGTGGTGAAGACCATGGCGATGCTGACGGCCGTGCCCCGGCGGGACGCCGGAGCCAGATCGGTACCGGCGTAGCGTGCCTGCAGGTTCGTCGCGGTGCCCGCCCCGTAGATGAACAAGGACAGAAACAGCAGCGGGATGCTGTCCAGGACAGCCGCTGCGACGACGCCGAGCGCCCCGAGGGCCCCGGCGGCGAAGCCCAGGCCCAGACCGGTCCGGCGGCCCAGGCGCTGCGTGACGGCGCCGACCAGGAAGGCCGCCAGTGCGGAGCCGAGGGTGAACAGGGCCGCGGGAAGACCGGCGGCGGCGTTCCCGCCGAGCATGTCCTGGGCCAGCAAAGCCCCGACGGTGACGCCGGCGGCAAGGCCTGCCCCGCCCAGGACCTGGCTGGCAGCGACCACCGTCAGGGTCCGGCGGTGCAGGACTTCCTGAACGGCTGCGTCGGCGCGGATTCTCTCCCCGAGCAGCACCATCGGCTCACGCGGTGGCATCGAGATCCACCAGGTGTGTGGCCCGCCATTCGATGACGCCTTCGTCCATGGCCATCGCCGGGATGCCGCGGGCAGACAACCACGCCGCGGCGTCCCGGGCGAGTTTGCAGAACTCGCCACGGCAGTACACCACGACGGGATTCCCTGACAGGATCTCACCGTAGCGTTCCGCCAGCTCCGCCAGCGGGATCGAGACCGCGCCCGGGAAGTGGGCTGTGTCGTACTCGGACCGGGGCCGGACATCGATAACGGTCATCTCGGAGGTGACAGCTGCCGGATCGATCGTGCTGGCCGGCTCCGAGCCGCGGGGAGAGAGGTAGGACGCAAGTGCCTCCCGCAGGGCCGGGGAACGCAGCATGCCCACACGCTTGATGGCCAGATACATCGCCGCGACGTCATCGCCGGCGAGCCGATACAGGATGCTGGTCCGCACCCGCCGGGTATCCACCAGGCCCGCCTGCTTCAGCTGCTGCAGGTGGGCCGAGACGGTCGTCACCCCCATCCCCAGCTTTGCCGCGAGTTCTTCGACTGGATGCTCGCCCTGGGCGAGCAATTCGATCAGCTCCAGCCGCTTGCCGTTGGACATCGCCTTCGCCACCCTGGCGAGC
Organism: Pseudarthrobacter sp.; assembly: GCF_036675385.1. Taxonomy (NCBI): domain Bacteria; kingdom Bacillati; phylum Actinomycetota; class Actinomycetes; order Micrococcales; family Micrococcaceae; genus Pseudarthrobacter; species Pseudarthrobacter sp. The sequence continues at coordinate 30,321 of NZ_JAKFFD010000230.1, forward strand.
TGATCGAAGACTTCCAGCTTCTCCCCACCCGCCGAGCTCTTATTCCATGACTCCATGGAATAAGAGAATACGGTATCGTCAGCGTTTTAGGGAGCCTTTTCGGTTAGGGGATGGCGGTCGCGTTCCTCTAGTCTTCGCGGGACCGGCTTCCGCACCGGGATACGCCCACTATGCAGGACAAGACCGATCTGGATGGGCTTTACGCCGGTCTCGAGGCCGCCGCGCTCCAGCCGCTATGGACCATCACCGAAGAGCTTCTGACGCCGACACCGCGACCAGCGGCCGTGCCATGGCTGTGGTCTGCCGCGACGATGAAGCCGTTGGCGCGCGAAGCGATCCGCCTCGTCCCCGTGGAACGCGGCGGCGAACGGCGGGTCCTGGCCCTCGCCAACCCGGGTCTCGGCGGTCGACCGTACGCGGTCGGCACGCTCTGGGGGGCCTTGCAGTGCCTCGGTCCTCACGAGGTCGCCCCTGCCCACCGGCACACCCCCGGCGCGATCCGTTTCGTTCTGGAAGGCGAGGGCGTGTGGACTACTGTGGACGGGGACGCCTGTGATATGAGACCCGGTGACCTAGTTCTCACGCCATCGAAGCAGTGGCACGACCACACGAACGCCGGCGACTCGGAGATGTTCTGGTTCGATGGCCTGGATCTGCCGATCATCCAGGCATTGGACGGTGTCTTCTTTGAGCACTGGCCAGGTCCGGGAGAGTCCCAGCCCCAGCCGGTTGAGCACAACGTTTCCGAAGCGCGCCGTCGCGACGGCAGTCGGTACACCGACGGATCAGTAACTAAGGCCGTGAGCCCGCTTCCCTCCGAGTTGCTGATCTATCGGTGGTCGGAGACTGAGGCGGAGCTAGAGCGACTCGGCCGTGAATCCGACGATGACCTTCTGGCCGTGGAGTACACGAACCCAAAGACGGGTGCGAGCGTGTTGCCGACGATGGCCTGCGCCGTCCACCGAATCCGTGGTCACGGTGCCCCGGTGAGACGCGCGGGCAACGCGGTCTATGTTGTCTTCCGCGGTCGCGGTGAGAGCGTGATCGACGGGCAGCGCTTCGTCTGGGGCCCCGGCGACATGTTCGCCGTTCCGTCGTGGTCCACTGTCGAGCACATCTCCGTAGGTGCGGATCTATTCGTGGTGTCTGATGAGCCCGTGCTACGGGCTCTGGGTATCCAGCGTCGAGAGGTGCTGCCGGAACCACAAACGGTCACCGGAGACTTCCATAGCGCATCCTTGCGCCTACAGGGAGCTGCCTCGTGAAGCTCGCTCTGTTCGACGCGAACCGGCTCGGTGTCGTCACCGCGAGCCCATCGGGGTATGAGATCGTCGATGTAACGGGCGCCATGCCCTGGGCCCACGACCCGGACCCGCTGACGGCTGGTTGGTGGCGGGCTCTGTGTCGGGACTTTGAGGAGATCCGGCCGGCGCTGGAACGGGCGGCCGCAGAAGGCGTGCCGCGTCCCATCGACTTTATGACCCTCCAGCCGCCCGTGCTCGGTCCGTCGAAGATCATTGCGGCCGCGTCCAACTATCGCGAACATGTGGCAGAGATGCACGGCGTGCAGGAGCGGACTCTAGGTCACATCGAGGCCTGGATGATGGAGTTCGATGTGTTCCTTAAGGCTCCCTCATCGATCGTGGGGCCTGGCGCCGAGATCGTCCTGCCCGCCGACGTCATCGCTGCCGAGCAGGAGATCCATCATGAGTCCGAGCTCGTTGTCGTGATCGGGTCGGGGGGCAAGAACATTCCCGTCGAATCAGCGCTGAACCACGTTCTCGGCTTTACCACCGGCCTCGACATCACCGTGCGCAGCTCGGCTGACCGCTCGCGGCGCAAAAGCTACGACACATTCAGCCCCGTCGGCCCCTGGGTAACCACACGCGACGAGGTCGGAGACGGCTCGGGTCTCGACATCATGCTGACCTGCGGTGCGGCCGTGCGGCAATCGGTCACCACCGACGACCTCATCGTGTCGGTACCGCAGATAGTCGCTTACGCGTCGTCAATCATGACGCTGCTACCCGGTGACCTGCTGTTCACAGGGGCTCCTCCGGGCGTAGGTCCGATCAAAAGGGGAGACAAACTTCGGATGAGCATCAGCCGGATCGGAGAAATGCATGTCTC
>NZ_JAKFFD010000022.1:0-32158 GCF_036675385.1 Pseudarthrobacter sp.
GGCGGGCGGTGTATCAGCTTGCCTGGCCGCCTGCCAGGCGGGTCCCGGCGAGCCGCAACGGCAGGAGTCGCCGCCGTCGTCCGTCCTGGTCAGCCCCGGCAGCCAGCCCCCGTCCGGACCGTCAGCTTCGCCGGGTACGTCCCCGCCTGCTTCCACCGCAACCGCAGCCACCAAACCACCAGCCCTGTCTGTCGAGGCCCAGACCCGGCTCGACCAGGAGCTTATCGCCGCCGCGAAGGCCAACAATGTGGCGCTGGTTGGTGAGCTGATCGGCCGCGGCGCCAACGTGAACGCCAAGGACGCCATCCAGGATTCCGCGTTCCTCTATGCGGGGGCCGAGGGATTCAACGAGGTGCTCCAGCTGACGCTGGCGGCCGGTGCGGACGTTTCCAGCACCAACCGCTATGGCGGGACGGCACTGATCCCCGCCAGCGAACACGGCCATGTGGAGACCGTGCGCATCCTCCTGGCCGCCGGAGTGCCCGTGAACCATGTGAACAACCTGGGGTGGACCGCCATGCAGGAGGCCATCCTGCTCAACAACGGCGGCCCCAGGCAACAGGACGTGGTCCGGCAGCTGTTGGCGGCCGGCGGGGACCCCAACATCCGGGATCCCCAGGGCCGGACCGCCCTGGAAAACGCCGAACGGCTGGGTTTCGTGGAGATCGCCGACCTGATCCGGGCCCGCTAGCCGCCCTCGTACCTTCATCGATTGCTCCGTAACGGCCCTTTTGACAGCTCAAAACGGCGGTTACGGAGCAGCCGATGGTGGTGGCTAGACGGCTTCCAGGACGCTGACGTAATTGGCGATGCCCACACCGCCCATGTTCTGGACGGCGGCGCGGCGGGGGTTGGCGAGCTGCATGTCGCCGGCGGTCCCGGTGAGCTGCATGGCGGCGATGACGTGCTGGGATACGCCGGTGGCGCCGACGGGATGGCCTTTGGCCTTGAGTCCGCCGGAGACGTTGATGGGCAGCTTCCCGTCCTTGAAGACCCAGCCTTCCTGCACAGCGCGTGCGCCCTGGCCCGGTTCGGTCAGGCCCATGGCCTCGTACATGAGCAGTTCGGCGATGGTGAAGCAGTCGTGGACCTCAGCGAAGTCCAGGTCTTCAAGCCCGACGCCGGCCATCCCCAGCGCGCGCTGCCAGGACATGCGCGTGGCGGCGAAGGCGGTGGGGTCCCGGCGTTCGGCCGGGAAGAAGTCGTTCGCCTGGCCGAAGCCGGCGAGCCTTACCGGCGCAGTGGCCCCGCCGGTTGGCGAGGTGCTGAGCACAACGGCAGCGGCGCCGTCGGACACGGGGGAGCAGTCGGTGCGGCGCAGCGGATCGGCCACCATGGGGTTCTTGTCCGAGACGGTGCGGCAGAAGTCCTCGCCGAGATCCTTGCGGAGCTGGGCGTAGGGGTTGTCCACGCCGTTGCGGTGGTTCTTGGCCGCGATAGAGCCCAGCAGGTCGCCCAGCTGTCCGTCGCCGCGACCGTAGCGCTTTTCGTAGTGCTTGGCGACGTCCGCGAACAGGCCAGTGAAGCCGGTGGTGGACGTCTGGCCGGCCATGTCGTAGTCAGCGCCCAGCAGGGCGGCCCCCACAACGTCGGCGCCGGCGTGGGTCATCTTCTCGGCGCCGATCACCAGCACGGTCTTCGCTGTCCCGGCCAGCAGCGACTTAGTGCCCTGCTGGAACGCGGCCGACCCTGAGGCGCAGGCGTTCTCCACACGCGTGGCGGCGACGTTGGCCAGCTGGTCCGAGACCTGCAAGGCCAGCGAGGACGGGAACGCCAGCGGCATCATGCCGGAGTTGAACTGGCCCAGGTAGATCTCATCGATCTGGCCTGGCTCGATCCCGGCGTTGCTGATTGCCTCGGTGGCCACCTGGACGATCAGGGACTCAAGGGTTTCGTCCGTGAGCTTGCCGAACCGGCTGTGGCCCCATCCGGTGAGCAGGACATCCTTGCCGAACTGTTCCTTGAGGCTCATGCTGCCACTCCTGCGGTTTCAAGCTGGACGTCGAATGCGGCTTCGGTCTTGCCGCGAATTTCCTCCACGGTGACCCCCGGCGCAAGGCGGGTCAGCGTGAGCTGCCGCCCGCCGTCGTCGTCCGCTTCTTTAAGGTCAAAAACCGCGAGATCACTGATGATCCGGTCCACGCAACGCAGGCCGGTGAGCGGCAGGGTGCACTCGGTGACGATCTTGGCCGTGCCGTCCTTGGCGTTGTGCTCGGTCAGAACCACCACGCGCGGCGTGCCGGCCACCAGGTCCATGGCACCGCCCATGCCCTTGACCATCTTGCCGGGAATCGTCCAGTTGGCGAGATCGCCGTTGCCGGAGACCTGCATGGCGCCCAGGATGGCCACCTTGACGTGGCCGCCGCGGATCATGCCGAACGATGTGGCGGAGTCGAAGATGCTGCCGCCGGGCAGGACCGTGACGGTCTGCTTGCCGGCGTTGATGAGGTCCGCGTCTTCGTCGCCCTCATAAGGGAACGGGCCCATGCCGAGCAGGCCGTTTTCGCTCTGCAGGACCACGCGGACGCCGTCGGGCAGGTTGTTGGCCACCAGCGTGGGGATGCCGATGCCCAGATTGACGTAGTCGCCGTCGTTCAGTTCCTCGGCCGCGATGGCAGCCATTTCATCCCTGGTCCAGGCCATGGGTTTCTCCTTGGGGTTCAAAGTTTTGCGGGGCTTAAGTGTTCGTTCGCGCTGTCTGTGTGGCCGGCGGGTCAGGCGGACACAGGTGTTGAGGCGGGGACTGCTGCGGTTTCCCGGGAGCGGACGGTGCGCTGTTCAATGTCCTTGACCCGGCCGCGCGCCTGAACCAGGTGCTGGACGTATACGCCCGGGGTGACGATGTGGTTGGGATCCAGTGCGCCGGGCTCCACGATGACTTCGGCTTCGGCGATGGTCACCAAGCCGGCGGTGGCCACCACGGGGTTGAAGTTCCGGGCCGTGTAGCGGTAGATCAGGTTGCCGTCCGTGTCCGCGGTGTGCGCGTGGACCAGTGCGACGTCGGCGCGGATGGCGCGCTCCTGGACGTACGTTTCGCCGTCGAACTCTGCGAGCGGTTTGCCTTCGGCCACCAGCGTTCCCACGCCGGTCTTGGTGTAGAAGGCGGGGATGCCGGCGCCGCCGGCACGGAGGCGCTCGGCCAGGGTGCCCTGCGGGGTGAACTCCACCTCAAGCAGGCCCGCGAGGTACTGCTCGGCGAAGAGTTTGTTCTCGCCCACATACGATGCGATGACCTTGCGGACCTGGCCGGCTTCGATCAGCACGCCCAGGCCTTTCCCGTCCACGCCCATGTTGTTGGACACCACGGTCAGGTCGCGCACACCGGAATCACGCACGGCCTCGATGAGGTCCGCCGGGATGCCGCTCAGGCCGAAACCGCCGACGGCGAGCGTCATGCCGTCCTGGAGCGTTTCCGCCAGGGCCGCGGCGGCGTTGGGTTTCAGTTTGGACATTCCGTCTCCTCGTCATCGAGCGTGCAGAGCCGTTCGGGGTATCCACTTTGTGGACATAGGGCCTAGGGAAGGAGCCTAGGGCGCTCGCTGAAGCTGGTCAATGACGCAATCATGCCAGCAAGGCAGATATTTCACAGCGTGGACGGTAGGCTTTGCGGTGTCCACATTGTGGAGGATTTTTGAGAGTTGGTGGTCAGAATGGCAAATCCAGTCCAAGGGGCGCAGGTAGTGGGCCGCGTGGCGTCACTGCTGCGGCTGGTCGGCCGGAAGCCGGAGGGCAGCTCGATTGCCGGGCTGGTCCGGGAGTCCGGGCTGACCCGCCCCACCGTCCACCGGCTCCTGGCCTCCCTTGCCGCGGAAGGCCTCCTGGACCACGATGCCCGCAACGGAAACTGGATCCTGGGGCCTGAGATTTTCCTGCTGGGATCAGTGGCAGCGGCCCGCTTCCCGTTTGAAGACCTGGCCCGGCCAAGTCTCCGCCGCCTGGCGGAGGAGACCGGCGAGAGCGCGTTCTATTCCATCCGCAGGGGCCAGGAGACGGTCTGCGTGCTGCGGGAAGAGGGCAGCTTCCCGGTACGCTCCTTCGTACTGCACGAGGGAGTCCGCTTTCCACTGGGAGTGGCCTCGGCCGGGACCGCCATCATGGCGTTCCTCCCGGACGAGGAACAGGAGGCCATCCTGTCCGGCTGGGACCAGCACGCCGGCAGCTTCGCGGCAGGCCACAGCATGGACGTGGTCCGCCGGAATCTGGAACGGACCCGGCTGCATGGCTTTGCAGTGAATCCCGGCCTGGTGCTTGAGGGCAGCTGGGGAATGGGGGCTGCCGTCTTCGACCAGCTGGGCAGGCCCGTGGGCGCGCTTTCACTCACCGGCATCGAACCAAGGTTCCGGCCGGAACGGCAGGAGTTCCTCGGCAAACTGCTGATGGAGGAAGCCCACCGGATCACGTCGCTGCTGACCCGTTCGCCGGGCTCCGCCTGAACTGCTCGGCACTGCGCGGCGTCGTGTGGCTGACCCCGTTGTGGGGCACATTGACACGGACACGCCGTATTCCGGGCGGGATCGGTCCGGACAGGGTTCAAAGTGCCCCGGTTCGGCTGATAGCCCGACTGGGCCTACGTCGGCTCAGCTATTTCCACCACGTATCGAAGATAGTGACCGGCACGGTGCGCTTGTGGCGTGTGCGGAGGTACTTCTCTTCGATCAGCTCGGCCGCCGCTTCGGGGATCTCCCGGCCTTCGAGGTAGTCATCGATCTGGTCGTACGTGATTCCCAGTTCGTCCTCGTCGGTGCGTCCGGGCCTGCCGTCCAGGAGGTCCGCGGTGGGTACTTTTTCCCAGACGCGCGCAGGGGCGCCCAGTTCGGCCAGCAGTTCACGGTTCTGGCGTTTGTTGAGGCCGAACAGCGGCAGGATGTCCGCGCCGCCGTCGCCGAATTTCGTGAAGAACCCGGTGACGGACTCTGCGCCGTGGTCGGTGCCGATCACCAGGTAGTTGTGCTCCCCGGCCAGGGCGTACTGCGCGATCATCCGCGTGCGTGCCTTGGTGTTTCCCTTGTGGAAATCGGAGATGCCGTTCCCCACCGTCTTCTCGAATTCGTCCTCGAAGCCATCCACGGCGGCCGAGATGTTGAAGGTCCATTCCGTCTTGGCCTGGATGAAGTCCAGGGCGGCCCGGGCGTCGTCCTCGTCGTGCTGGACGCCGTACGGAAGGCGGACCGCCACGAAGTTGGCCTCCACGCCTTCGGCCTCCAGCTCCTCCACGGCCAGCTGGGCCAGCCTGCCGGCGAGCGAGGAGTCCAGCCCGCCCGAGATGCCCAGGACAAAGCCCTTGGTATGGGTTGCCCGGAGGTAATCCTTCAGGAAATCCACCCGCTTGCGCACCTCCCCAAGGGGGTCGATCCGGGGCTGCACGCCCATTTCTTCGATGATGGTGGCCTGGAGTTCGCGCATGTGATCCAGCCTAGTCAGCCCTGTCAACAACGCTCAACTGTGTCCACCCGAACCACCCACGTGTCCACCCGCGAACGGACACTTGGGGCCCGGGCGCGAACGGACAATTGAGCACTCAGCGCGAACGGACACTTGGGACCCCGGACCTACAGCGTTCCCGGTGCCGCTCCGGTGGAGCCGCGGACCGTGAGATGCGTAGGCATCAGGGAACGGCTGCGGCTGCCACCGCCCGCCAGCGGGTTGAGCTGGGCCAGGAGCATGGACACGGCCACCCGGCCGGCCTGTTCGATCGGCGATGTCATGGTGGTCAGCGGGGGATTGCAGAAGTCCGCGCCGAAGATGTCGTCGCAGCCCACCACGCTGATGTCCTCCGGGACCCGGATGCCGCGTTCGCGCAGCCGCTGGAGCATACCGATGGCGATGAGGTCGTTGAAGGCAATGCATGCGGTGACGCCGGAGTGCACGGCCGCATCTGCCGCGGCAGCACCTGATTGTGTCTTGGGGGCGAACGGGCCCAGCCTGCGCACTTCCACGCCGCGGTCCTCCGCGGCAGCCGACAGCGCATTCCATCGAAGAGTGCTGGATTGAGACGTGAGGGGGCCGGCCATGTAGGCGATGCGGGTGTGGCCGAGGGAAATCAGGTGGTCCAGCGCCTGGCTGGTGGCGGACGGCGTGTCAATCACGACGGCGGGAACGCCGGCTACGTCGCGGTTGATGGTCACCATGGGAATCTTGGCGGCCGCGGCCAACAGCGCCTCGTCGCTGAGCCTGGACGCGGCGACGATGATGCCGTCAGCGCTCTTGCGCAGCTGCTCCATGGTGGAGGCCTCCACCTCGTCGGACTCTTCCGTGTCCACAAGCAGCTGGGTATAACCGGCCGCCTTGAGCTGCAGCTGGGTGCCCCGGATGAGGTCAAAATAGAACGGGTTGGTGATGTCAGGCACCAGGACGCCGACGGCGCCGGTGCGGCCGGAGCTCAGCGCCTTCGCCTGGCTGTTCGGCGTGTAGTTCAATTCGGCGGCCGCGGCTTCGATCCGTGCACGCGTCCGGATGTTGACCCGGTCGGGAGTGGAAAGTGCGCGGGACACGGTGGACGCGGCCACGCCGCAGATTGCGGCGATGTCGTGGATGGTGGCAGGACGGTCTGTTCCGGCTGCTTGCATCGCCATGGCGCGCTCCTCACTGAACGGGATGACAGGGGGCTTGTGATGGTTGCCACAGCCCTGTAGCTCCTAGATTGCCACAGCCTGCAATCAATTGGCAATCGGTTGTCATTGACAGTTGACGTGTCTAGACTTAGGGCAGCACTTTTTGTGAACTGAGTCACCCGCGCGCCGGAGCGGCACCAAGGCTGTCCCGTGGCGGGCATACCTAAGGAGATTCCCGTGACCGAAGCAACAACCGAAGCAGCCAGCACAGTCTGGACGCTCTCAGGATTCGGCGATGAAGTGGATACGGACCCCGCCATCCAGGCCGCTGTCCTGCTGGCGCTTGGCGCGAACTACATTGAAGTACGCAGCGCCTGGGGCGTCAACGTCTCCGAACTGACGCCGGGGCAGGTATCCGAGCTCAAGGAACTCCTGGACGCCAAGGGCCTGAAGGTCTCAGCCGTGGCCAGCCCCATCGGCAAGGTAGACATCGGCCTGCCCGTGGAGCATGAGGTGGAGCGCCTCCGCCAGATCATCTCCGTGGCCAAGGGGCTGGATACCAAGTACATCCGGGTCTTCTCGTTCTACCGGAGTGAAACCCAGACGCCGGAGGAAATCCGCGACGACGTCATCACCCGCATGCGGGCACTGGCCGCTGAAGCCGCAAGCGCCGGCGTCGTACTCCTGCACGAGAACGAGAAGGACATCTACGGCGATACGCCGCAGCGCGTCCTGGACATCATGGAGTCCGTGGACTCGCCAGCGCTTCGCGTCGCCTGGGACAACGCCAACTTCGTCCAGGTTGGCGTCCGGCCCTACACCGATGGCTACGCCATGCTCCGCCCCTACCTCGAATACCTCCAGGTCAAGGACGCCATCATGGCCACGGGTGAGGTTGTGCCTTCCGGCCATGGCGACGGCGAACTGGACGCCACCATTGCCGCCCTGAAGGCAGACGGTTACGCAGGCTTTGCCTCACTCGAGCCGCACCTCGCCAGCCACCACGAACTGGGTGGCTTCTCCGGGCCGGTTGCCTTCGGCATGGCCGCGCGCGCCTTCGCGGTCCTTGCTGCCAAGAACGGAATTGAACTGTCGTGACGGGCCTCAAGGCCGCAGTTATCGGTTGCGGCGATGTGTCGGCGGTGCACTTTGAGGCCATCGCAAAGCTCGACGGCGCGCGGCTGGCCGGGGTCTGCGACTCGGATCCCGGCCGCCTTGCGGCTGCTGTGGCCGCCTATGGTGTCCCCGGGTTCCCTGATCACCTCAGCCTGCTCGAGGCCGTGGGACCGGATGTTGTGCACGTTACGACCCCGCACAACATGCACGCCTCCATCGCGGCGGACTGCCTTGAGCGTGGCGTGAACGTCATTGTTGAAAAGCCGCTCGCGCATACGCTCGAAGAAGGCCGCCGGCTGGTGGAGACTGCCAAGGCCTCCACTGCCAAGATCGCCGTCTGCTTCCAGAACCGCTACAACGCCACCTCGCAGGCCATGCACGCACTGCTTTCCTCCGGCGAGCTGGGCGCGGTAGTAGGGGCTTCAGCTACGGTGCTGTGGCACCGCGACGCCGACTATTACCTCAGCCGGCCGTGGCGCGGAACCTGGGCGGGGGGCGGTGGCGGGCTCATGATGAACCAGGCCATCCACACCGTCGACCTGCTGCAGTGGCTGGTGGGTGACGTCGTTTCGTTATCCGGCAACGCGGCCACCAGGTTCCTGGGGGAAACCATCGAGGTGGAGGACACCGCTGAGTTTGTTGCCGAGCATGCCAACGGTGCGCGCAGCGCCTTTTATGCCACCCTGGCCAACGCCGTCAATGCGCCGGTCACGCTGGACATCGTCACGGAGAAAGCGACTCTCAGCCTTCGTGGGGACTTGACCGTCACCTATGCGGACGGGCGCGTGGATGTGGTCCCCGAGCGTGTAATGGAGTCCGGCGGACGCGCCTACTGGGGGGTCTCACACGAGCTGCTCATCAATGACTTCTATGCCCGGCTCGGTGATGAGGGCCCGTTCTGGATCGATCCTGAAGAAGCGGAGAAATCGCTGAGGATCGTCAAGGAGATCTACCGCCAGAGCTACAAGGAGGCTGTGGCGACGGTTTCCTAGTCTTCTCGTGGCAACCGGTTTGAATACCCTTGAATTGTTTCATTTGCGGCCATTTTCGCTAAGATTGCAACAATACTGACAATCGGTTGCCAAAGTTGGCAATTATGCGTACTCTGAATCTCGAAGGCCGGTGTGGTCCACGCCACATCGGCCGAATTCGCAACTCTCACGTTCCACAGATTCAGGAGCCAACAATGAAGTTAGGTCCCAAGGCGGCAGCAGCCGCTATTCTCGTCAGCGCTGGACTGGCGCTGACGGCCTGCGGCGGCGCCGCAGGTGGCACCGGTACGGCAGCAGCCAAAACAACAACGCTGACCCTCGGAGCCGTTTCGGAAATCCGCTCCTGGGACCCGGCCCAGGCCCACGTTGGGCACGCCCTGCAGCCGTACCAGGCAGCGTATGACTCCCTGCTCCTGCGGCAGCCGGACGGCAAGCTCAGCCCCATGCTGGCCACCGAGTGGAAGTACAACGATGCCAACACTAAGCTCACCGTTGACCTCCGTACGGACGTGACCTTCAGCGACGGCGCCAAGTTCGACGCCGAAGCGGCCAAGGCGAACCTGGACCACTTCAAAAAGGCCAACGGTCCGCAGATGGCCCAGCTGACCGCGGTCTCCGACGTCGCAGTAGTGGATGCTGACACCATCGAACTGAACCTGACTACTCCGGATCCCTCCTTAGAGTTCTACCTCAGCCAGGCTGCCGGCCTAATGGGCAGCCCCAAGGCGCTGGGCACCGAAGCCATCAAGACCGAGCCCGTAGGCAGCGGCCCGTACGTCATGGACAAGGCCGCCACCGTCAAGGACTCGCAGTCTGTGTTCACCGCCCGCAAGGACTACTGGAACAAAGACCTCCAGAAGTTCCAGAAGGTCACCTTTAAGACCCTTATTGACCTGACCGCCCGCACCAACGCCCTGGTTTCGGGACAGATTGACGCCACCCTCCTGGATCCCAAGACCGGCAAACAGGCCGAAGGCGCCAAGATGAAGTTGGTAGCCACCGAGGTGGACTGGCAGGGCCTCCTCTTGCTGGACCGAGACGGTACCAAGAACCCCGCACTGGCGAACGTCAAGGTCCGCCAGGCCATCAACTACGCCTTTGACCGCAAGACCATTGTGGAACAGGTTCTCCTCGGCCAAGGCACCCCGACGTCGCAGCCGTTCGGCAAGGCCAGCGGGGCCTGGACCGAAGAGCTGGAGAACTACTACAGCTACGATCCGGCCAAGGCCAAGGCCCTCCTGAAGGAAGCCGGCTACGAGACCGGCGTCGTCATCGACCTCCCGTCGGTTCCGGGATTCGACACTCAGCTCGCGGTGATCAAGCAGCAGCTGTCCGATATCGGGATCACCCTGAACGTCGGTTCCGCCATCACCAACACATTCACTACCGATGTCGCCGCCCAGAAGTTCACCACCATGTTCTTCTCCCTCTTCCAGGGTGAGCCGTGGGTTGCTACCAACCAGATCATCTCCACGAAGGCCCTCTACAACCCGTTCAAGAACACCACGCCCGAGCTGCAGGCGAAGATCGATGCCGTCGAGAAGGGCGGCAAGGACGCTGGCAAACTGGCCCAGGAAGTGAACAAGTACGTGGTGGAGCAGGCCTGGTTCGCCCCGATGTTCCGCGTGAACCAGATGTATTACCACAACGCCAAGGTCACGGTGGAACCCCAGGTCCAGCAGGCCGTTCCGTCGATCTACAACTACTCGCCCGCGAAGTAACCCGCCAAGAAGTTACTTCGGACGTAGCCACACAAAACCGGCGCAGGTCCGGCAGCCCACCAACAGTGGGCTGTCGGATCGGGCAACCAATCCATGCCAGTTCAATGGAGCCAGCAATGATCACTTTCATCCTTAAACGCCTCGGCAGCGGACTCGTCGTCCTGTTCGCCGTCTCGATCCTCGTTTTTTCCCTGCTCTACGTATCGAGCGGCAGCATTGCGCGGAACATCCTGGGCGACCAGGCCACGCCGGATCAGCTGGCCGTGAAGGAAGCCGAGTTGGGACTCGACCAGCCCATCATCACCCGCTACTTCAGCTGGCTCGCGGGCGCCTTACAGGGGGATCTGGGAACATCCTGGTTCACCTCTGAGCCCGTCGCCCACGCGCTGGCCACGCGCATCCCGGTCACCATGACCATGGTGATTGCGGCCATGCTCCTGATCTCCATCATCGCCACCCTCATCGGCGTGGCCGCTGCAGTGAAGCGCGGCTGGGTGGACCGCGTGGTCCAGATCGGTGCCATCATCGGCGACTCCGTCCCCGGCTTTGTCATCGGCATCATCCTGGTGACCATCCTTGCTATCCAGATGGGCCTTTTCCCCGCCACCAGTACCATCTCGCCCGGTGTCGGCGCGGACGCCTGGGTGCTTTCCCTGACCCTTCCGGTGATCGCCCTACTGATCAACGGAGTGACCGGCGGTGCCCAGCAGATCCGAAGCGCCGTCATCAAGCAGCTCGAACGCGATTACGTGCGCACACTGCGCAGCCGCGGCATCGGTGAGCGCGAGGTCCTGTTCAAGCACGTCCTGCGAAGCGCCGCCCCGGCGGGACTAACCGTGCTCAGCCTGCAGCTGATCGGCATGCTCGGCGGTGTGGTCATCATCGAGCAGATCTTTGCTCTCCCCGGCATGGGGCCATTGGCCGTAGCCGCCACCAGCCAGAGTGACCAGCCAGTGGTCATGGGCGTTGTTATGTACACCGTCGCCGTTGTCATTGTGGTCAACCTCATCGTTGACCTGCTCAACGGCTGGCTTAACCCGAAGGTGCGTGCCTCGTGACCGAGTCCGTCGAAACCTCAGCCCTGACACCCGCACCCGGTACAACTGCACCGGGTACGTCAGGCCAGACCGGAACTGTCGTCCGGTCAACAGTCCTCAAACGGCTGTTTAAGAATCCCATGGGCATCATCGCCATCGCCATCCTTCTGACCATGGCCGGCATGGCCGTCTTCGCCGATGTCCTGGCCCCGTTCGATGAAAACTTCGCCAACATCTCCAAGACTCTCGCAGCCCCCGACGCGGTTAACATCCTGGGCACTGACAGCTCTGGCCGTGACGTCTGGAGCCGGCTGCTCTTCGGGGCGCAGCTGACCCTCAGCTCTGCGCTCCTGTGCGCCGCCGTCGCCATCGCGATCGGCCTGCCCGCCGGCCTCGTGGCCGGCTACTACGCCGGCAAGTTCGAAGCCGTCTCCAACTGGGTGGTCAGCATCCTCATGAGCCTGCCTGGCCTGATCGTCCTGCTGACTATCCGGGCCGCTTTCGGTCCGTCAGTCTGGATTGCCATGATCGCGTTCGGTGTGCTGATCAGCCCCTCCTACTTCCGCCTGACGCGCTCAGCGGTACAGTCGGTCCGCAACGAGCTCTACGTTGATGCCGCCCGCGTCTCCGGGCTGTCAGACCTCAGCATCATCACCCGCCACATCTTCTCCGTGGTCCGCGCGCCCATCATCATCCAGACGGCCGCGATCGCCGGCGTCGCCATCGCCATCCAGTCCGGACTCGAGTTCCTGGGCCTGGGCGATCCGGCCAAGGCCACCTGGGGTGTGATGCTCAGCGAAGGCTTCAAGAACGTCTACCTCACCCCGACGCTGCTTTTCTGGCCTGCATTTGCCATGGCGCTGACCATCGGTGCACTTGTCCTCTTGGGCAACGCCATCCGCGACGCCCTCGAAGACGGCGAAAAGATCAAGCACCGCAGGCAGAAAGCCCATCAGGCCGAAGATGCTGCCGCAGCCAGCGCCGCCAAGTCAGCGCGCAAGACCATCGCCGCCGTCGAGGCCGGAACCGAACACCACCTCGTGAAGGTGACCAACCTCGGCGTCGGTTACCCCCAGGCGGACGGATCCATCAAGAAGGTCGTGGACGACGTCTCGTTCCATGTGGATCGCGGCGAAATCCTCGGCATCGTGGGCGAATCCGGTTCGGGTAAGTCCCAGACCGCCTTCTCCATCCTGGGCCTGCTGCCGGACACCGCACGCATCGTGGGCGGGGCCATCCAGTTCGATGGCAACTACACCGTCGCGCCAGGCGACGAAAAGGTGAACCAGGAACGACTCTCCAAGCTGCGCGGCAAACGCATCTCCTACATCCCGCAGGAACCCATGAGCAACCTGGACCCCGCGTTCACTATTGGCTACCAGTTGGTGACGCCCATGGTGCGTGTCCTGGGAATCTCCAAGGCAGAGGCCACAGTGCGGGCCATGAAGCTGCTGTCCGACGTCGGCATCGTCAGCCCGGACCGGACCTTCAGGGCGTACCCCCACGAGGTCTCCGGCGGCATGGCCCAGCGCGTGCTGATTGCCGGCGCCATCAGCTGCGAACCGGACCTCATCATTGCCGATGAGCCCACCACGGCACTGGACGTTACGGTCCAGGCCGATGTGCTGGACCTGCTGCGGGACCTTCAGCGCCGGCTCGGCGTCGGCATCATCCTGGTGACCCACAACTTCGGCGTGGTGGCTGACCTCTGCGACCGTGTAGTGGTCATGCAGAACGGCCGGCTGGTGGAGGAAGGCCCCGTGCGGGACATCCTGCGCGAACCCAAGGAAACCTACACCCAGACCCTGCTGGCATCCATGCTCGAAGGCAAGGAACCCATGTCCATGCTCGTGCCCGCCACCGCGTCTGCAACTGCGTCGTCAACTGCCAAGGAGAACGTACTGTGACCGAAACTGCAGCCTTGCGCGCCGCGGAGTCAGCCCCGGCACGCCGAGAACTTCTTCGGGTGGACAACCTGGTGGTGGAGTACGCCGGCAAGGGGTTCCGGGCACGGAAATTCCGTGCCCTGACGGATATCAACATCAGCATCGGCCAGGGCGAGACCCTGGGCCTGGTAGGGGAGTCGGGCTCCGGCAAGACCACCCTCGGCCGGGCTGTGCTGGGACTCGCGCCCGTGAGCGGCGGCAAGATCACCTTCGAAGGCCAGGACATCAGCCACGCCACACGCAAACAGCGCCGCGTCCTGAGCCGCGACATGCAGGTGGTCTTCCAGGATCCGTACACCTCCTTGAACCCCGCCCTGGAGATCGGCGACATCCTTGCCGAACCGCTGGGCGTCCAGGGCATGGAACAAGCAGCAGCCAAGAAGCGTGTCAAAGAACTCCTGGACCAGGTGGGCCTGCCGTCAGACGCCATCCACCGTCTCCCGCGGGAATTCAGCGGTGGCCAGCGCCAGCGCGTGGCCATCGCCCGTGCACTGGCCCTGTCCCCGAAGCTCATCGTCTGTGATGAGCCTGTCAGTGCCCTGGACCTCTCCACCCAGGCACGGGTCCTGGATCTGTTCCTGCAGATCCAAAGAGACACCGGGGTGTCCTACCTTTTTGTCTCCCACGACCTTGACGTGGTCCGCCACATCAGCCACCGTGTAGCCGTGATGTACCGCGGAGAAATTGTGGAGCAGGGCCCGGCCGACGTCGTCACCCGCGACCCCGAACACCCCTACACCCAGCGGCTGCTGCTCGCTTCCCCGGTGCCGGACCCGGACCGCCAGGAAAAGCGCCGCGCTGACCGGCACCGGCTGCTTGAAGAGCAGCGCATGCAGGCCGAACAGGCTGGCGTCCCCGCCTAAGGCCGGACCAGACTTTATACAACAGCGAACAAACCATGGAGGAAAAAGTGGCCAAAATTGGCGTACAGGCAATGATGCTGAAGGACAGCTTCACCGAAATCGGGGCGTTCGAAACGCTCCGCAAGGTCAGCGGGATCGGCTACAACGCCGTCGAGATCTCCCAGATCCCGATGACGCCGGAAAACGTCGCCGAGCTGGACCGCTCCCGCAGCGAGCTGGGCATGGACATCGCGGCCCTGTCCGTGGCCATGGAAACCCCCAAAGGACGGCCCGGCGACTCCCTGGCAGAGCACTTCGACAAGATTGTGGACGATGCCAAGCGGCTGGATTCGAAACTGCTGCGGATCGGCATGCTGCCGTTCCCCGCGATGAAGTCGATCGGCGCCGTGGTTGACTTCGCCAAGCAGGCCAACGAATACGCCGAACGGCTGCAGGAGCAGGGCCTGGGCCTGTACTACCACAACCACCACATCGAGTTCGCGAAGTTCGACGGCCAGTACATGCTGGACATCATCGCCGAGAACTCCCCGGCCATGGGCATGGAAATCGACGTGCACTGGGTACAGCGCGGCGGCCTGGACCCGGTCCGTACCCTCGAAAAATACGCCGGCCGCACGGCCATGGTCCACCTCAAGGACTACCGCATCGGCGAACTGCCCGAGTCCGCCTTCGGAATGCTGGACTCCGGCGACGTCGCCGGATTCATGGCGGAGTTCAAGAACGTCGTCCAGTTCGCCGAAGTTGGGGAAGGCAACCTCGACTTCGCCTCCATCATCCCGGCCGCGCAGGCCGCCGGCGCGCAGTACCTGCTGGTGGAGCAGGACGAACTCTACGGCCGCACGGTCTGGGAAGCGCTGCAGACCTCCTACGACAACCTGGTTGCCATGGGCCAGTCCGAACTCTTCTAACCAGACCGCTTCTGGTTTCGACAAGCTCAACCAACGAAACACAAGCTCAACCGACGGAACACAAGC
This sequence comes from Pseudarthrobacter sp., assembly GCF_036675385.1. Lineage (NCBI taxonomy): Bacteria > Bacillati > Actinomycetota > Actinomycetes > Micrococcales > Micrococcaceae > Pseudarthrobacter > Pseudarthrobacter sp. Next base: position 15,201 of record NZ_JAKFFD010000022.1, read on the forward strand.
CCACCAACGAAGAAGGATAAATAACTGTGAGCAAGAAAGTACGCCTCGGCATCATCGGCCTGGGCCAGCAGGGCGGCGCCTACGCCAAGTTCATCACGGACGGCATGGTCCCCAACATGGTGATCGGGGCCATCTGCGACACCGATCCGGCCAAGAAGGAACTCGCCTCCGCCACGTACCCGGACGCTCCCTTTTATGACGACTACATCGCCATGCTGGAAAGCGGAGACGTTGACGCCGTCGTGACCTGCGTGCCGCACTTCCTGCACCCGGAAATGGGCATCGAGACTCTCAAGCGCAACATCCACGCGCTGGTGGAGAAGCCGGCAGGCGTCTACACCAAGCAGGTCAAGGAACTGAACGAGTTCGCGGCCTCCAAGCCGGAACTCTCCTTCGGCATCATGTTCAACCAGCGCAACAACCCGCTGTACAAGAAGCTCAAAGAGATTGTGGAAAACGGCGAGATCGGCAAGATCCGCCGCAGCAACTGGATCATCACTAACTGGTGGCGCCCCCAGGGCTACTACAACTCCAGCGAATGGCGCGCAACGTGGGGCGGCGAAGGTGGCGGCGTCCTGGTCAACCAGGCTCCGCACCAGTTGGACCTGTGGCAGTGGATCTGCGGCGTGCCGAAGTCCGTCTACTCCAAGGTTTCCTTCGGCTTCCGCCGCGACATCGCCGTCGAAGATGAAGTCACCGCAGTAGTTGACTACGGAGACGGCGTCACCGGCGTATTTGTCACCGCCACGCACGATCTGACCGGGACTGACCGCTTCGAGATCCTGGGCGACCAGGGCAAGATCGTCGTCGAGGGCAGCAAGACCGCCACCGTGACGCGCCTGCACAAGCCGGAGCGCGAACTCAGCGACGGCATGGGCATGGACGATGTCCGCAAGCTCTTTATGGGCGAGCTGAACCCGGAGCAGTACTACACCACCGAGGTCATCGAATTTGAGTCCGTCTGGGGTGGGCAGCACGCCGGTGTCCTGGAGAACTTCGCCGCCAACATCCTGGACGGCACACCGCTGCTGGCTCCGGGCTCGGACGGCATCAACGGAGTCCGCCTGGCCAACGCCATCCACCTCTCCGCCTGGACCGGTAAGGAAGTTGGACTGGACTTCGACGAGAACGAGTTCCTCGCCGAGCTCAATAAGCGCATCGCCGAAGAGGGCAAGTTCCCGCAGCGCACGTAACCTCCCGGGTCAGCAGCGAAGCTGAGGTAGCAGCTGTGGCCGTTTTGGACCATCAAAACGGCCACAGCTGCGACCTGCTTGAGTGGTTTCATCGTTAGGATGGGGCGGTGACTGAACCCCAAACGCCGGACGCCGCCCCATCAACGGGGTCGGTCAAAAAGCACGGCCGCGACGGCAAATCCAACGCCACCATCTACGACATCGCCAAGAGGGCCGGCGTCAACGCGTCCACGGTTTCGCGGGCGCTCAGCAAACCGGGCAGGGTCAGCTCCAAAACACAAAAGCTCATCGAGGATGCGGCCGCCGAGCTGAACTACCAGGTCAATCCGTTCGCGCGCGCGCTTCCCACGGGCAAGACCAATACGTTCGGCCTCATCGTCGCGGACATTACCAACCCCACCTTCTTTGACATCATCCGCGGCGCCGAGACCACTGCAACCAGCCGGGACTACACCCTGGTGCTCGCCGAGTCGGCGGAGTCCTCGGCAACTGAACTGACTGCCGCCCGGCGGCTCATGGCCACCGTGGACGGCCTTATCCTGGCGAGCCCGCGCATGGACGATGACAACATCCGCGCCCTGGCCCAAGACAAACCCGTGGTGGTCATCAACCGCGAGGTGGAGGGCGTGCCGTGCGTGGTGCCGGACGTCAACAAGGGGATCAGCGAGGCGGTCCGCAGCCTGGCCGCCAACGGCCACACGAAGGTTGCCTATGTGGCGGGGCCCCCGGAATCCTGGATGTCCGAACGCCGGTGGGAGGGTGTGCAGGCGGCTTGCGACTGGTCCCGGCTCGAGGCAGTGCGGCTCGAATCCTCCAAACCAACGGTCGACGGCGGCCGGAAGACTGCGCGTGATGTCCGCGCCAGCGGCGCCACCGCGGTCCTGACGTACAACGACCTGCTGGCCATCGGGCTCATGCAGGAGCTTCAGGCTGCCGGCGTGGTGGTGCCCGACCACATCAGCATCATCGGCTTTGATGACATTTTCGGCGCGGATTTCACGACGCCACCGCTTACCACCGTGCGGTCGCCGCTGGGGGAGTGCGGCGAGGCAGCCGCCAAGCGCCTGCTGGACTTTCTTCACGGAAGCGGGGAACAGTCCGGCACCTTGAGCGTCGAGACTGAGCTGGTGCTGCGCGGGTCCAGCGGTAGGATCCTGCCCGCGAAGTGAGTCCGGGCAGGGCCCATTCCATCGTTTGGCAAATCATGGCAACCGGTTGACAAAACTCGGCGCCCGGCAGATTATTGATCTATGTCACAGTCGATTGCTGCCAACCCAGACAGGCTCCTGCCCGCCGACCCAGGAACGCGCAGCATTGCGCGGGACCTCCTGGCGCGCGTGCAGGACCTCCCCATCATCTCCCCGCATGGCCACGTTGACGCCGCCGTCATCGAGCACAACACCCCGTTCCCTGACCCGGCAGCGCTGCTCGTCAGTCCGGACCACTACGTCACGCGCCTGATTCATGCCAACGGCGCGTCCCTGGACAAGCTGCGGGCCGGCGGTCCCACGGCGCCCGAGTCACGCGAAATCTGGCGCACGTTCGTGGAGGCCTGGCCGCTCTTCGAGGGCACGGCCTCCGGCTACTGGTTGCGCCATCAGTTCGACAGTGTCTTCAACCTGGGCGCAGACCTGGGCGAGATGTCCGCCGATGCCAGCTATGACGCCATCGCCGCCAAGCTCGTGGAGCCCGGTTTCCGACCCCGCCAGCTTTTCAAGGACTTCAACATCGAGGTCCTGGCCACCACGGACGATCCCCTGGACACCCTCGCCAGCCACAAGACAATCGCCGAGGACTCCACCTTCAACGGCCGCGTCCTGCCGACGTTCCGCCCGGACGCCTACCTTAATATCGCGCACCCCACCTGGAGCGCCAACGTTGACCGCCTGGTTGAAACCGCCGGTGACGGCGCCAGCGGTTACGCGGGCTACATTACGGCGCTGGAAAACCGCCGCCGCTACTTCGTGGAGCACGGCGCGGTCTCGGCGGACCATGGTGTGGCCACCCCGGCAACGCTCAAGCTGGACCGCGCCGAGGCCGAGCGGATCTTCGAGATCGCCCGGGCCGGCAAGGCCACGGCCGAGGACCGCAACACGTTCGAAGCCCACATGATGTACCAGATGGGCCGCATGTCGGTGGAGGACGGCCTGGTCATGACCATCCACCCGGGCTCCTTCCGGAACCACCACACGCCCACGTTCGAGGCCTTCGGCGCCGATACGGGCCACGACATCCCGGTCGCCACCAACTACACCGAGGCCATCCGGCCGCTGCTGCAGGACTTCGGCACGGCCAAGGACTTCCACCTGGTGCTGTTCACCCTGGACGAGACCGTTTTCTCCCGCGAACTCGCACCGCTGGCCGGCTTCTACCCGTCCGTCTACCTGGGCGCACCCTGGTGGTTCCTGGACGCCCCGGATGCCATGCTCCGCTTCCGCTCCGCCGTGACCGAAACGGCCGGGTTCTCCCGTTCCTCCGGTTTCATCGATGACACCAGGGCCTTCTGCTCCATCCCCGCCCGCCACGACGCGTCCCGCCGGATCGAAGCCTCCTTCCTGGCCCGCCTCGTGGCCGAGCACCGTGTCAGCGAAGACCGCGCCCACGAAATCATCGTGGACACCGTCGATTCCTCCCCGCGAAGGGTTTTCAAACTGTGAGTATCGAACAGGCCGACGCCACAGGCAAGGCTGTGGAATCCCTTCCGCAGCTGAACCGGAGCACGCACGCCGCCGCCAAACCGCCGGTGCGGATCGTCCACCTCGGACTTGGTGCGTTCCACCGCTCGCACCAGGCCTGGTACACCAGCCAGGCCAGCGACGCCGCGGAGTGGGGCATCGCGGCTTTCACCGGCCGGCGCCCGGACGCTGCCCTGGCCCTTGCCGAGCAGGACGGCCTCTTCACGCTCGTGGAGCGCGCTGACAGCGGCGACTCGTTCGCCGTCGTCGGCAGCATCGTTGAAGCCGTGGACGGCGCGGATGTAAAACGGCTCGCAGAGCTCGTTTCGGCGCCGGCCACCGCGGTGGTCACCCTGACGGTCACCGAAGCGGCGTACCGGCTCGGTGCCGACGGACAGCTGGACACTACGGCGTCCGACGTCGCCGGCGACCTTGCGCTGCTGGCTTCCGGCAGCGGAAACCCGACGACGCCGCTGGGCCGCCTCGTGTTCGCGCTCGCCGCGCGCCGTGCTGCCGGCGCCGGGCCGCTCGCCGTTGTGTGCTGCGACAACCTCGCCAACAACGGCCTGGTGGCCCGCAACGCCGTGGCGGGTCTGGCGCAGGCCTGGGACGCGGAGCTCGCTGCCTGGGTCGATGAAAACGTCAGCTTTGTCAGCACGTCCGTGGACCGCATCACGCCGCGCACCACGGAAGCGGACATCGCCGCCGTCGAGGCCGCCTGCGGCTACCGCGACAACTCGCCAGTAGTGGCTGAGCCCTTCGCCAACTGGGTGCTCAGCGGCGACTTCCCGGCCGGCCGTCCGCGCTGGGAGGATGCCGGTGCGGTCTTCGTTGACCACATCGAGCCCTACGAGAACCGCAAGCTGTGGCTCTTGAACGGCGCCCATTCCCTGCTGGCCTACGCCGGCCAGCTCCGCGGACACACCACGGTGGCGCAGGCCCTCGCGGACCCGCAGTGCCTGACCGCCGTCGAAAGCTTCTGGGACGAAGCCGAGGCGAACCTGTCCGGTGCCGCGGCCGGTGGCGCGGACCTGCAGATCCCGGCGTACCGCGCTGCCCTCCTGGCCCGCTTCAGCAATGCGCGAATTGCCCACCACCTGGCCCAGATTGCCATGGACGGGAGCACCAAGCTGCGCATGCGGGCCGTGCCCGTCCTCCTGGCCGAACGCGCCCAGGGCAGGTCCGGTGCCGCCGCGGCACTGATGATCGCGGCCTGGATTGACTTCAGCGCGGCGGCCGGGACGTTCCACGATCCGCTGGCAACTGAAGTGGCCGCGGCCAACCAGCTGGAAGGCGCAGAGCGCGTGCGGGCGGTCCTGGCGCTGGTGGATCCAGCCGTCGCAGCGGACGACGGCGTAGTGGAACTCGTTTCGGGGATGCTCGGCACATTCCCGGCGGACGCCAGCAACGGCTGACCTATTTGCTGTACGAACTGCCCGGTCCGGGATCCCGGACCGGGCAGTTTCGTGTTTCATGAAGTTTCAACAGAAATTAATGGCAACCGCTTGCCATTCTATTGCCAAGTGACTAGGATTACAGACAACGAGAAACACACGGCGGTACGCCCGCCGGATGCGGATCCTGCCGACTCCAGCATCGCCACAGATTCATCGCTGCATAGCATTTCAATAATTTTTGGCTGGCCAACACGGCGGCAAGGGTAAAGGAGCCCAATTCATGAAAAAGCTAAACAAGCTCAGCATCATCGGCTATGGCGCCGGCGATGCAGCCAACAACCTCGCATTCACCACCGCAACCATGTTCCTGCTGGTGTACTACACGGATGTTGCCGGCATCTCCGCAGCGGCTGCCGGAACCCTGCTGCTCGTGGTCAGGCTCTTTGACGCCTTCGCTGACGTCTTCGCCGGCCGGATCGTTGACCGGACCTACAGCAAGCGCTTCGGCAAGTTCCGTCCCTTCATCATGTTCGGCTCCATCCCGCTGCTCCTCCTGAGCGTGGCAACATTCTCCGTTCCGCAGCTGGGCGAATCCGGCACACTGCTGTATGCCTACGTCACCTACGCGGCCCTCGGCCTTGCCTACAGCCTCGTGAACATTCCGTACGGCTCGCTGGCCGGCGCCATGACGCAGGATCCTGGAGAGCGCGCCAAGCTGGGTTCGGCCCGCATGGTGGGCGCCCTGCTGGTGGGCTCTTCGCTGGGCATCTTCGTTGCGCCGCTGATCAAGCCCGGTGCCGATCTCCAGTCGATGTTCACCACCATCACCCTCGTGTTTGTGGTCATCGGGGCGGCGCTGTACTTCTTCACCGCATTGACCGCCAAGGAACGCGTGCACCGAGCCGTCCCCAAGGTGACGTTCAAGCAGAGCGTGGACACACTCAAAGGCAACAAGCCCCTCCTGATGCTGTGCCTGAGCTCCTTCTTCTTCCTCTCCGGCTACCTCGCCCTGACCTCCGTGCAGCTGTACTACCTGCGCGACGTCCTGGGCCGCCTGGACCTGTACCCCGTACTGTCCATCATCCAGCTGGCGCTCACGTTCTTCCTGGCCGCCTTTATGCCCAGGCTGGTCCGTAACGTCGGGAAGAAGCGTGTCTACATCTACTCTTCCCTGGTCACTGTCGTCGGCGGTGCGATGATCTTCTTTACTCCGACCGGCCAGGTCTGGCTCGGCTTTACCGGCCTCGTGGTCAGCCTCGTGGGTGTCCTTGCGGTCAACATCGTGGTGTGGGCACTGGAAGCCGACACGGTGGAGTACGGCGAATGGCGGACCGGCGTCCGCACCGAAGGAATCACCTACGCCCTGTTCTCCTTCACCCGCAAGTCCGGCCAGGCTGTGGGCGGCGCCCTGGCGGCATACGCCCTGGCACTGGGCGGCTACAAGTCCGGTGCGGCCCAGACCGCGGACGCCCTGTTCGGCATTCAGATTGCGGCGGGCGCGATCCCTGCCGTGCTGACTATCCTTGCCGTATTAGTAATGTCCAAGTACACGCTGACCGACGCCAAGCACGCGGAGATCCTCAACGAGATCCAGGAACGCCGAACCAAAACTGTGGGCGCCGGCGAAGCCGCTGACGCGAGCACCACCACTGGCGCCGGCAGCAGCACCACCGCTGACGCCGGCACGCTGGTTGACGCCGGCAAAACTGCCGGCCACTAAGTCCCAGCACCACAAACTGACCAGAAGTCCCCGAAAGGATCTGCCGTGAAAATCATTGCCGCTGAAGTCTTCGTGACAAGCCCGTCACGTAACTTCGTGACCCTGCGCATCACTACGGACGACGGGGTCACCGGCATCGGTGACGCCACGCTGAACGGCCGCGAACTGGCTGTTGCCGCCTACCTCAAAGAGCACGTGGCCCAGCTGCTGATCGGCAAGGATCCGCACAAGATCGAGGACACCTGGCAGTTCCTGTACCGCAGCTCGTACTGGCGCCGCGGGCCGGTCACCATGGCCGCAATCGCCGCCGTGGACATGGCTCTGTGGGACATCAAGGGCAAAATGGCGAACATGCCGGTCTACCAGCTCCTGGGCGGCGCTTCACGCAACGGCCTGCGCGCTTACGGCCACGCTTCCGGCGCTGACCTCGAGTCGCTGTTCGACTCGGTCCGCGAGCACCTGGAACTGGGTTACCAGTCCATCCGCATCCAGACCGCCGTCCCCGGCATCAAGGCTGTCTACGGTGTGGCCGCGCAGGCCCAGGCCTCGGGCGAGCGCTACGACTACGAACCCGCCGGCCGTGGCGCGTTCCCGCAGGAAGAGGACTGGGACACCCGCGCCTACCTGCGCCACCTGCCCACCGTCTTTGAAGCCGTGCGCAACGAGTTCGGCCCGGAAATCCCGCTGCTGCACGACGGCCACCACCGCATGACGCCCATCCAGGCCGCCAAGCTCGGCAAGGCCCTGGAACCGTACGACCTCTTCTGGCTCGAGGACTGCACCCCGGCCGAAAACCAGGAGGGCCTGCGCCTGGTCCGCCAGCACACCACCACGCCCCTGGCCATCGGTGAAATCTTCAACACGGTGTGGGACTACCAGACCCTGATCAAGGAACAGCTGATCGACTACGTCCGCGCAGCCTCCACCCATTTCGGCGGCATCTCCCCGCTGAAGAAGGTCATGGACTTCGCCGCCCAGTACCAGATCAAGTCCGGCTTCCACGGCCCAACGGACATTTCCCCGGTGGGCTTCGCCGCGCAGCTGCACGTTGGCCTGGCCATCCATAACTACGGCATCCAGGAATACATGCAGCACTCGGACAAGACCAACGAGGTCTTCGAGCAGTCCATGACCTTCAAGGACGGCTACCTGCACCCGGGCGACAAGCCCGGCATCGGCGTCGAATTCAACGAGGAAGCCGCGGCAGCGTACCCGTACCAGCAGGCTTACCTGCCGTACAACCGCCTGGTGGACGGAACGGTGCACGACTGGTGACCGCCGCGACATCGCCCGCCCCAGCAGGAGGAGCTACAGGTCCCCGCGTCATCGTGATGGGCGTCTCCGGCTGCGGCAAGACCACCATCGGTGACCTGGTGGCCCGCGAGCTGGGCGTCCAGTTCCTCGACGGCGATTCCCTCCACCCGGTGGAGAACGTCGCCAAGATGGCGGCGGGCACTCCGCTGACCGACGAGGACCGCTGGCCGTGGCTCGCCACGGTGGGCAATGAACTGGCAGCTGCCAAGGGCGGCCTGGTTCTGGCCTGCTCGGCTCTTCGCCGCAGCTACCGCGACGCCATCCGTGCCAAGGCGCCGGATACGGTGTTCCTCCACCTGCACGGCAGCAAAGAGGTTCTCAGGGCACGGACTGAAGGCCGCTCCGGGCACTTCATGCCGCCCGCGCTGCTCGAATCCCAGCTGGCCACCCTCGAAGCGTTGGAAGCCGATGAGGCAGGCTTTGTGGTGGACATCGCCGCTCCAGTGGACCAGGTCGTGGCCGAGGCGTTGGCGGGCATCGCGGCTGCGGTGACTGCCGCCGTCGGAAGCCCCGCCCATGGTGCCACTGGCACCCCAGGGCGCCAGTTCGACGTCGACCTCCAGGCCGCGCCGTTCAACCTCGATGACGCAGCGATCACCTGGGTGAACACCACCCTGGAATCGATGACGCTTGAGGAAAAGATCGGGCAGCTCTTCATCAACCACAACAACGACTACTCCCCGGAGTACCTCGATGGCGTGCTGGAGAACTTCCACGTGGGCGGCATGCGGTACCGGCCGGGCCCCTCCGCTGCCGTCCAGGAACACATCCGGTACGCGCAGTCGAAGTCCAAGGTGCCGCTGCTGGTGGCGTCCAACCCGGAAATGGGTGGCGCCGGAAGCTGCGACGACGGCACGTTTGTGGCCACGCACCTGCAGGCAGGTTCGCACCCGGACAAGTCGATCGCGCGCCGGATGGGGCAGGTTGCCGGCGTTGAAACCGCAGCCCTGGGCTGCAACTGGGCCTTCGCCCCGATTGTGGACATCCACTACAACTGGCGGAACACGGTCATCTCCACCCGGGCCTTCGGCAACACGCCGGAGATCGTGGTGGAACGGGCCAAGGAGTACTTCGACGGGATCAGTGAATCGCCCACTGCCTGTGCCATGAAGCACTTCCCGGGCGACGGCATGGACGAGCGCGACCAGCACGTGGTCACGTCCTACAACACCCTCGGCTACGACGAGTGGAACAAGACGTACGGCCACGTGTACCGCGAAATGATCGGGCACGGCGTGCAGTCCATCATGATCGGGCACATCGGCGCGCCGGAACTTTCCCGGCACTTCCGCCCGGGCCTGGCGGACAAGGACATCCTGCCCGCCACCCTGGCCCCGGAGCTGCTCCAGGACCTGCTGCGCGGCGAGCTCGGCTTCAACGGGCTCATCCTCACGGATGCCTCGCAGATGATCGGGCTCACCCAGGCCATGAAGCGCAAGGACCTGGTTCCTGCGACCATTGCCGCCGGCTGCGACATGTTCCTGTTCTTCCGCAACGCCGACGAAGACTTCCAGTACATGCTGGACGGCTACAAGTCCGGCGTCATCACGGAGCAGCGCCTGCATGACGCCCTGCGCCGCATCCTGGCACTCAAGGCCTCGCTGGGGCTGCACCTCAAGGACCGCAACGAACTGGTTCCGCCGGTGGAAGCACTCGCTGTGATCGGCAGCGAGGCGCACCGGGCCATCGCGGCGGAGATCGCGGACAAGACCGTCACCCTGGTCAAGGACACTGCCAACAACCTGCCCATCCGGCCGGAAACGCACCAGCGGATCCGCCTGTACGGCATTTCGGGCGGCTCGGACTTCACCCGGGCGGACCCGCTGGCGTACCTGGACACGGTCAAGGACGAGCTGGAAAAAGCCGGCTTCGAGGTGCACCTGTTCAAAACCGCCGCTCAGCGCGAAGCCGCGGGGGAGACGGGCGTGAACTTCATGTCCATCATCTCCGAGGAAGCCACCGGCGACTACGCGGACAAGTACGACGCCGCGTTTGTCTTCGCGAACGTCAAGGGCTTTGCCCAGGAAGCGGCCATCCGGATCAAGTGGTCCACCCCGATGGCCGCGGAAATCCCGTGGTACGTTACCGAGGTTCCCACGGTGTTTGTGTCGCTGAACCAGCCCAACCACCTCATCGACGTGCCGATGGTCAAGACCGCCATCCACGCCCATGCGGGAACTGTGGAGGCCATCCGCGCCACGATCGAGAAGATCATGGGCAAGTCGGAGTTCCAGGGGACGTTCAACGAGAACGTGTTCTGCGATTCCTTCGACACGCGGCTCTAGGGTTATCGCTGCGGTTTTAGGCTGACGACTCGCAGATGGAATGGCGCTACGCGGATACGCGTAGCGCCGTTCCATTTCTGCGTCACAGGGCCATTTCCGCGTCCCAATCCAGGCGAGTGCGGCCACGACACGTGCGGCGTACCGTTAGTGCATGGAGCGAACGGTGTGCGCCGTTGTGGGCGGAGGGCCGGCGGGCATGATGCTGGGGCTGCTGCTGGCCCGGGCAGGCGTGAAGGTCACGGTCCTCGAAAAGCATGGCGACTTCCTGCGGGATTTCCGCGGCGACACCGTGCATGCCTCCACCATCAGGCTGATCGACGAACTGGGACTGGGCGACAGCTTCCGTCAGCTTCCGCAGAGCAGGCTGAACAACGTTGCCATCCCCATCCCGGGCGCCGGCTTGGTCACGTTCGGGGATTTCGCGTCCCTGAAGCCCCCGTACAACTACATTGCCATGATGCCGCAGTGGGACTTCCTGAACTTCCTGGCCACGGAGGCCGCGCGCGAACCCACCTTCACGCTCCTGATGCAACACGAAGCAACGTCGTTAATGTTCGACGGCGGACGTGTCGCCGGCGTCCGCTACCGCACACACGACGGCCGTGAAGGAGCACTCCTTGCGGACCTCGTGGTGGCCACTGATGGGCGCCATTCAGTGCTGCGCCGGGCCGCCGGGCTGAAGCCAACGAACTACCCCGTCCCCTTCGACACGTGGTGGTTCAGGCTTCCGCGCCATGCGTCGGAGAAGGGCGCCGTGGCGGGCATCGTCCCGGCATTCCGAGACCGGGAAGCCATGATCGCCCTGTTCCGTGACGACTATTACCAGATGGGATATCTCGGCCCCAAGGGAGAAGACGCGCGGATCCGGGCCGAGGGCGTGGAACGCTTCAGGCAGCGCGTTTCCGGACTGCGTCCTGACCTGGCTGACCGGGTGGATTCGATTCGGTCCCTGGAGGACCTGCACTGGCTGGATGTGCGGCTGGACCGGCTGCGGCGCTGGTACGTGGACGGGCTGTTGTGCATTGGCGACGCTGCCCATGCCATGTCCCCGGTGGGTGGCGTGGGCATCAACCTTGCCATCCAGGATGCGGTAGCGGCAGCGGGCCGGTTGGCGCCGGCACTGCTCCGGGGGCACGTATCCGTGCAGGATCTCGCCGGAGTGGAACGGAGGCGCAGGATGCCCACCGTGGTTGTCCAGACGGTGCAGCGCATGCTGCACCGCGCAGTGTTCGTCCCATTGTTCGCCGGAAGGAGGACGGAGCCCCCGCGGGCCCTGCTGTTTGTCGTCCGGCACGCCCCGATGGTCCGGCGGCTGATGCCGCGGCTCATCGCGTTCGGACCCCGCCCGGAACATGCACCGTCCTTCGCCCGCCCCGTTCAGCAGCAGCAAGCAGCAAAGCCGCCCGGTTTGGCGCGCCGTCACAAATCGGGGAACCACTAAACTGGACACCATGACTTCCCCTCTTGACGCTGCCGCTGCCCGTGCCCGCCTGCTGGAACTGATCAAGGAACTTGCCGTGGTCCGTGGCAAGGTAATCCTGTCCAGCGGCGCCGAGGCCGACTACTACATCGACCTGCGCCGCATCACGCTGCACCATGAGGCCTCCAAGCTGGTGGGCCAGGTCATGCTGGCGCTGACGGACGACGCCGGGATCGACTTTGAGTGCGCGGGTGGCCTGACCATGGGTGCTGACCCCGTGGGCACCGCCGTTATGCACGCTGCGGTGGACGCCGGCCGCACCGTGGACGCGTTTGTGGTCCGCAAAGCCCAGAAGTCCTATGGCATGGGCCGCCAGGTTGAAGGTCCGTCGGTTGACGGCCGCAAGGTCTTGGTGCTGGAGGATACGTCCACCACCGGCGGCTCCGCCCTCACCGCTGTTGAGGGTGTCCGGAAAGCCGGCGGCAACGTGGTGGCCGTGGCCGTCATTGTGGACCGGGACACCGGTGCCAAGGAAAAGATCGAAGCCGAGACCGGCGTGCCCTACCTGTTCGCCTTCGGCAAGGACGAGCTGGGCCTCTCCTAGCGGGTTCACGCCAGGGGTTTCACGGCCCCGGGGTTGCAGCGGCGGCTTCCGCTGTGGCTACGGTAGAGGTGTGCCGTACAGGGGGGAAGCAGATCCGCAGGAACAGCCAGGAGCTCATCAAGCCCGGCTGCTGGCCAATGCCGCCGCACTCAAGCGGTTTTCGCGCCGCGGGTTCCTGGCCGGCACGGGCGCCTCGGCCCTGCTGGCGGCGGACATGCTGGTCACCCGCCATGTCCAGGCGGAGCGGCAGGTCAACCGGATACTGCAGGTCGCGGACGACTTCGCCGACGCCTACTACCCGAACGCCAGCTGGTTCCTCTTCCCCGGCTACAAAACAAGCTGGGAAGAGGCGCTCTGGATCCTGAACGCAATGCGTGGTGCGCTGAACAAGCGCGGCCAGCTGGCCGCCGTCGGCTATTCCAACCTAGGGCTGGACATCGACGAGGTGGTGATCGCCGTCATCGAACATGTCCGGGCGAAAAAGCTGACCAAGCTTTTTTTCTACGGCCACAGCTTCGGCGGCATGGTGGCCACCCAGGTGGCCGCGCGGCTCAGGGAATTCCACGGCGTGGAGGTTGACTTCATCCTGCTGGACTCCAGCCCCTACAGCCGGAGCGACGTGCTGGACGAGAGCTGGTTCGACGGCGTGGTGTTCCTGTATGAGAGCGGCTTCCGGGTCCCGTCCGTGGTCCGTGGCAGCTACGAACTGGGGGAGCGCGTCATCCACAAGGACGAGCGGACCTGGCGGCAGATCCTGGACCAGACCATGGAGCAGCTGTCGCCGATCGCCCCGTCCAGTGTGCTCATCCAGTCCGAGTCGGCCTACATCTACCACTTCGACGGAAACCGGTTTGTGGACAAGCTCGGCGCCACGCGGATGGCGTACATCGGCAACCCGAAGGACCGCACAGTCCGGTACCAGACGGCCAAGGACGCGTGGTCGGCAGCGTTCCAACCCCACATGGTCTCCATGGACCTGCAAACGGACGGTGCCCTGCCGGCGCACGCGAGCCCGGGCTGGAATCCGCTCATCTACCGGCCCATCGTGGAGCGGCTCATGGACGACTTTTTTCCGCTGCCCCGCGGCGGCTCGAAGGTGACGGTCTTCTAGATCTGGTTCTTCAGGTCGGCCACGGAGTTCAGCACCTGGTTGGGCCGGAACGGATAGGCGGCAATGTCTTCGCGCTGCGTAATGCCGCTGAGGACCAGGACCGTGTGCAGGCCTGCCTCCATGCCGGCGATGATGTCGGTGTCCATCCGGTCCCCGATCATGGCCGTGGTCTCGGAGTGCGCATCGATCTGGTTCATGGCGGACCGGAACATCATGGGATTCGGCTTGCCCACAATGTACGGTTCCCGGCCGGTGGCCTTCGTGATGAGCGCGGCGATGGCGCCCGTCGCGGGCATCGGGCCGTCCTTGGACGGGCCGGTGGCGTCCGGGTTGGTGGCAATAAAGCGGGCCCCGGCCAGGATCAGGCGGATGGCCATGGTGATGGCCTCAAAGGAGTACGTACGGGTTTCGCCGAGCACCACATAGTCCGGGTCCTGGTCGGTGAGGATGAAGCCTGCCTCGTGCAGCGCCGTCGTCAGCCCTGCCTCGCCGATGGTGTAGGCGCGGTTCCCGGAGCCGGAACCCCGCACCTGGTCCTTGAGGAAGGTGGCCGTGGCCAGTGCGGACGTCCAGATGTTCTCCTCGGGGATCTCCAGCCCGGAGGCCCGGAGCCTGGCGGCCAGGTCGCGGGGCGTGAAGATCGAATTGTTCGTCAGCACCAGGAACCGCTTGGACGTGTCCACCCAGCGCTGGATCAGTTCGGCGGCCCCTGGGACGGCTTGGTTTTCGTGGACGAGTACGCCGTCCATGTCTGTCAGCCAGCATTCGATCTCCTGGCCGCTGCGGTAAACCGCCGGTGAACCCTGTACCTGGTCTGTTTCTGCCACGTTTACCTCCGCCGGTGATGAATGCTCCAGTGGTCCAGTCTAGTGTTGAGGGGTGAAACAAATGCCCGGAGACCCAGTCGAACCTCATCCGATTCCAGCGGAGGAGCCAGCGCCCGGGGAGGCGCCGGAGCCAAAGGCGGAGGTCGGCGTCGGGCCCTGGGACGGTGAGCTGCCCGCTGGTGACCACTGGGATCCGGAATTGCTCGCTGACGGCGACCGCCGCAACGTGGTGGACCAGTACCGCTACTGGAAGCATGACGCGATCGTGGCGGACCTCGATTCGAAGCGGCATAACTTCCACATCGCCATCGAAAACTGGCAGCACGACCTCAACATCGGCACCGTGGTGCGAACCGCCAACGCGTTCCTCGCCAAGGAAGTCCACATCATCGGACGACGCCGGTGGAACAGGCGCGGGGCGATGGTCACCGACCGTTACCAGCACGTCCGCCACCACCCCACCGTGGAGGACTTTGTGGTGTGGGCGCAGGGGGAGGGGCTCGCGATCATCGGGATCGACATCTTCCCCGACTCCGTGCCCCTGGAGACGTATGAGCTGCCCAAGGACTGCGTCCTGGTGTTCGGCCAGGAAGGGCCCGGGCTGACGCCGGAGGTCCACGAGGCGGCCCTTGCCACCCTGTCCATCGAGCAGTTCGGCTCCACCCGCTCCATCAACGCCGCCTCCGCCGCCGCGATCGCCATGCACGCCTGGATCCGCCGGCACGTTTTCAGCCAGCCCGTCTGACCCGCTGCAGGCGCGGCTGGCCCCGGCGCTTAATCCGAGACGAAACTATCGATAATCTTCGCGAATCCCTAGGTCCACAAGTTACCCGCCAGTAGCATGTGGCTGGATCACACTCACTGGCGAGTGTGGCACTGACTGGAGGTTCAATGAAGCATCCTTCTGTACGCGTCTGTTCGGCCGTTGTTTTGGCAGCGATTCTCACCTTCGGTTGTGGCGCGGTAGCCCAAGCCGCTCCGGCACCTTTCCTTACACCGGCGACGACGGTCAACCCGCTTGACTTCTACAGCACCCCCGCCTCGCTTCCGGCCAACAACGGCGACCTGGTCCGGACCGAGCCGTCTGTCTTCTATGTCGATCCTCTCAAGACCATCCGGGCCCAGGCCTCCGTGCAGCGCATCATGTACCGGTCAGTGAACAGTTCCGGAGCGCCTGTCGCCGTGACCGGCACAGTGCTGGTGCCGTACGCGGCCTGGACCGGGTCCGGCCCGCGTCCGCTGGTCAGCTACGCCGCCGGAACCCAGGGGCAGGGGGACCAATGCGCACCGTCCCGGGCCATGGCTACCGGCGAGGAATACGAGGGGATCTTCATTGCCGGGCTGCTGGCGCGGGGCTACTCCGTAGCGGTGACCGACTATGAGGGTCTCGGCACGGCCGGCAGCCACACCTACATGGCGCGCGAATCGCAGGCACACGCCGTCCTCGACGCCGCCCGTGCCGCCCAGCGGTTGGGGAGCCCTCAGATCGTCCCCGGCGGCCCGGTGGCGCTGGCCGGCTACTCCCAAGGCGGCGGCGCCTCTGCAGCCGCCGTCGAGCTTGCACCCCAATACGCTCCGGAATTGAACCTTAAGGGCGCGTACGCGGGGGCGGTCCCCGCTGACCTTCCCGCCGTCGGACGAAACCTCGACGGCGGCCTGTACACCGGGTTCCTGCTCTACGCGGTGACGGGCATGGGCGCCGCCGGCGGACTGGACCTGAGCCCCCACCTCAACGCCGCAGGGCGGGCGAAGCTGGCGGCGACAGACAACGAATGCACTTTGCAGTCGCTCGCCTCAAGCGGCTTCCTGAACACCGCGCAGCTCACGGTTTCGGGGCAGAAGCTGAGCTCGCTGCTGGAGCTTCCCGAGCTAGAAACCGTCGTTGCCGCACAGACGATCGGCAACGGCCGGGCGCCGCAGGTCCCCGTACTGCTCTCGCACAGCGTCCTCGATGACGTCATCCCCTACGACCAAGGCAGGCAGCTGGCCAAGCGCTGGTGCGCCGCCGGATCGTCGGTGTATTTCGATGTCACGGCCGGGGCCACCCACATCGGCGGCTACGCGGCCGCCATCCCGCAGGCGTTCATCTTCCTGGAGCGCCGCTTCTCAAACCGGTCCGCAGTGAGCAACTGCTGGCTGTACGGCTAAGTGTTACCGGCCCGCGTGACCCGAAACACTGCCCCTGCACAGAAATGGCTAGGATGGTTGCTAGCCGTAAGAGGTCTACTCTCCAGGGTCACAACCCATAGACGAAAACTCAGCATAGGAGTCACCATGCCCATTGCAACCCCAGAGATCTACTCCGAGATGATCGACCGTGCCAAGGCCGGAGGCTATGCATTCCCGGCCGTCAACGTCACCTCCTCGCAGACGCTGAACGCCGCACTGCGCGGCTTCGCCGAGGCTGAGTCC